>JAFPZI010000093.1 GCA_017417365.1 Synergistaceae bacterium | reverse complement strand
GTTCCCTGACTTGGCGATGGCGACGGTGCCGGGGGCGATATTCAGCGTGTGGCACAACATTTCGGGGGCATTGCTGGCGGGCGTTTACCGCCGTTGGGAGTGAGGAAGGGTTACGTATCAACTACATTTTCGCTAGCGGGAGAAATTATCAACGAGCGGAGGACAACCAGAACCTTACCGAAACCGGCCGAAGCCGCCCAAGACCTGACAGAGCATAAATCCGGCAGTTGCAGGGATTGACTTTTACAAGAAGGGGGGTCAATCAGCCCCGCGAGAAAAGTCGGAGTTGCAAGTGAGGAAGTTGCAGCTCCATTTTTTGTAGTATCGTGAAGGAGGTCCGTTGGTTACGGTAGGTAAAACTTTCTTCAAACGCGTAAAACCAGTAGTGGCAGGGATTGACTTTTACGAGCGGGGGGTTTAAAATTGCCTGTAGCAATTGCTTCGAGGCACTTGCCAGGCAATTTTAACCCACCCCGTAATTAGTCATCCCAGGGCAGCAATACGAGATAAAGACAGTCATATTCTAACGGGAAACAGCTTCACCCCCACGTTGCAGTTTCCCGCAATAATATTCCCCCTGACTCACAGCCAGAGGGATAATTTTTACTCACTAAATATTCTTCAGCTTCCCGATTAACTCACTGAACCCCTAGATTTCCCGGCCTTGAGGGCTTCAGCTATGTGCTGTTCCTTCGCGAACTTGGCCAATGCCCAAGAAACGTCCTCATCCTCACGCGGCACAACCACAACCCAGTTGCAGAGCACAGGCACATTCACTTCACCAAGGGTTGAACGCACGGGCAAACACAGGGAAGCCCATAGCCTTTATGTCCGGCTCGCAGTAACCGCACGGCCAATACGCGGCTCGCTGGGGCTATTTGACGCGGAGTATTGTTGTTGTCGGCGCGGGCAATCCCGATGAGGCTTCATGCAGTTCTGGCAAATTGTGAAAGCAGAGAGCCTGCACACATCAACAACTTACAGCGAAAACCTCCGGCACTTGTAGCACGAAAACTTTTCAGCTATAATTCAACCAATTTCATAATTAACTTTGTGGAAGGAGCGGGAACTTCAGCCCTCTCCTTCTTTCTATATGTGAGAGATACAAACATGAATGAAGAATTTTTGCACCAAATCGAACAGATCATTACGCGCTTGGGCTATGAATGCGTCCACGTCGGGATCAAGAACGATTTCGGCAAGTTACGCCTTCAGATACTCATTGACACACTCGGAGGAATCAACGTAGATGACTGTGAACAGGTCTCGAAACGGGTCAACAAGTTCCTAGACGACTCTTCGGACATTCCCGGCCTCGACAAGGGACGCTACTACCTCGAAGTCAGCTCACCAGGTGTTGAACGCCCATTGTACAAGCTCACGGACTACGAGAGATTCTCAGGGCGTGAGGCAAGAATTAGGCTCTCAGACCCAATAGAGGGCCGCAAGACTTTCACGGGACTCTTGGCCGGTATAAGTGAGGGCTGTGTGAATATTTCTTGTGAGGGCGAAGTGAAGCGTATACCGTTCGGTTCAATCAAGGGAGGGAATCTGGTATACAGATTTGAGAATGACAAACATGACAACAGGAAAGGAAGGAAGAAGTAAATGCGTTTAGGGCGCGATTTCATCAGTGCACTAGATACGCTCGCGGAGACAAGAGGCCTTGAGGTTGACGTGATAATCTCGACGCTTGAGGCAGCATTGTTGTCGGCCTACAACAAGTTTCACCCCGGCAACCAGAACACAGAAATTACTGTTGACCACGAGACCGGAGAAATCAGCGTTAAGGAGCTCCGCAAAGTCGTTGAGGCCATAGAGGACCCCGACACAGAAATTACCCTCAGGGACGCAAAACGGATTGACCACACGGCAGAACTCGGAGGAACAATCAAGATTGAGTGCAACCCTGTGGAGTTCGGACGGATAGCCGCACAGACTGCCCGCCAAGTAATCACCCAGCGTCTGAGGGACGAGGAGCGCAAGATAGTCTACAGCGAGTTTGCCGACAAGATTGGCGAGATGGTGAATGGAACTGTCTACAAGGTTGACGGAGACCAAGTGATTATTCAGCTCAACGACAAGACTGATGCCGTACTGCCGAAACGTGAGCGCATTCAGGGTGAGAAATACAAGCCCGGCGACATGCTGAGGTTCTACGTTCTTGAGGTCAGGGAGCACGCAAGAGGCCCGAAAATTACTCTCTCAAGGACTCACCCCGGCCTCCTCAAGAAGTTAATGGAGCTCGAAATTCCCGAAATCCAGCAGGGAATCATAGAGATTCGTAACATCGTTAGGGACGGAGGAGCGCGCGCAAAGGTCTCACTAGTTACCCTTGACCCAAACGTTGACCCAGTAGGGGCGTGTGTCGGCAACGGGGGCATAAGGATTAAGGCAATCAGCAACGCACTTAGGGGCGAGAAGATTGACGTTATCGTGTACAGTCAGGACCCTATGACCTACATCAAGAACGCATTATCGCCGGCGCAAATCGCAAAGATAGAACCTGTTCTGGACAATGAACGCGCGGTTACTGCATACGTATACCCTGACCAATTATCGCTGGCAATCGGCAAGAGCGGACAAAACGTGAGGCTTGCTGCGAAACTTACAGGCTGGAAGATAGATATTACGCCTATAGAGCCTGACAGGATGCCGACGCTTAAGGATATTTTCAGCGACGTACTGACCAATTAGAGAGGAGCAATGCATTTGAACAATAAGATTAGGATTTACGACTTGGCCAAGAAACTTAAGAAGAGCAACAAGGAATTAATCACCGTGCTTCAGGAATTGGGAGTAACGGTGAAATCCCATTCCAGCTCGATAGACGAGGACACAGCACAGGCAGTAGAAAACTTGCTGTCTGAGTCAGCCGCGCCCTCAAAGAAGCATACCCCTCAACCCCCCAAGCCTCAGCCCAAGCCAGAGACTCCCAGACAGGAACAGCCCAAACCTCAAGCCCCCAAGCCCAAGCCTCAGACTTCACAGCCTAAGCCTCAGCCCAAGCCTCAGACTCAGACTCCCAAGCCTCAGCCCAAGCCTCAGCCCGCCAAGCCTCAGACAAAACTTGTGGAACGCCCCCCAATAATTACGGTAATGGGCCACGTTGACCACGGCAAGACTACACTTCTCGACAAGATTCGCCACGCCTCAGTAGCCGCCCACGAAGCCGGAGGAATCACTCAGCACATAGGCGCATACGTGGTCATTCACGACGGAAAACCGATAGTCTTCCTTGACACTCCCGGGCACGAGGCCTTCACTGCAATGCGCGCACGTGGTGCAGACGTTACGGACATAGTCATTCTGGTAATCGGAGCAGATGACGGGGTAAT
>JAFPZI010000092.1 GCA_017417365.1 Synergistaceae bacterium | reverse complement strand
ATTATGGGATATATTTTCAAGCCGTGGAGAAATTGGAGCCTGTTCACAAGAATAATGATAGGGTTTGTTCTGGGAATAGCTGTGGGTCTGATTTGGGGGCCGGGAGCAAAAGCCCTTAACCCTCTTGGGACAATCCTAACCCGTCTGCTCACGATGGTAGTGGCTCCGTTAGTGTTGTGCCTGCTGGTGTGCGCAGCTGCTGATGTTGGGGACGGCAAGAAACTCGGGCGTATGGGAGTGAAGACGGTTGTGTGTTTCTTGCTCTCGACAGCAATAGCAATAGTTTTGGGCCTCGTTACGTCGAACATTATCGGTGTTGGTACAGGAGTAACGATTCAGCAGACCACACAGGCCGCCAGAACTGCGCAAGAAGTCTCAATGCTGGACACCCTGATTAACATTATCCCGAACAACCCGTTTGAGGCACTCTCGAAGCAGAACTTGTTACAGATAATATTCTTCGCTCTGATTCTCGGTTTTGCGCTCATGAAGATCGGGGAACCGGCCAAGCCATTACTTGACATGTTCAGGGCAGGGCAGGAGGCCATGAAGGAAATCACGAATATAGTGCTGGAGTTCACGCCCTATGGAGTGTTTGGACTGATGGCCAACGTAGTCGGGAGCAACGGCCCGGAGATTCTGATACCGTACATCAAGGCGATTGCGGCAATGTACATAGCCGGAGCGATTTACGTTGTCGTTGTACAGGCGGGGATCATGGTCGGAGTAATCGGCAGGGTGAACCCGTTCAGGTTCCTGCGGACGATGAAGGAAGCTATGGCATTTGTGTTCGCGACGTGTTCGAGTGTGGCGACGATACCGCTGAACCTTCAGTGCACGAAGAATATCGGAGTTGATGATGAGACTGCGAATTTCGTTATCCCGTTCGGAGCGGTGATGAACATGAACGGTACGGCAATTTATGAGGCAGTTGCTGTGGTGTTCACTGCGCAGATTTTCGCAATAGATTTGAGCTTCACTCAGCAGGTTATGATTATGCTGACGGCGACTCTTGCGTCAATCGGTACGGCGGGGATTCCTGGTTCGGGACTGGTTATGCTGACGATAGTGCTATCTTCCGTGAATCTTCCTATGGAGGCGATAGGGCTTCTTGCTGGGATTGACCGTATTCTGAACATGGGAAGGGTAATTCCGAATATTGTGGGTGATGCGGCTTCTGCGGTGATAGTCTCGAGGACAGAGGGAACGTTTAAGGATAAGTAAGCCCCTGCGATAATAAAGTATTTACTAAATGAGCCCCCTTGTGATTCTTGGGGGCCCTTTTTGTGCGTGATTACCTGTGAGACTTCCTGAGAACAAAGCCCGCCAGAAGAATTAATCCAGCGAACCCAAGCCCTGAATTACAGCCTCCGCCTCCTGTGGGTTCATCAGGGTCAGGATCAGGGTAGGGATAGGGTTCTGGTTCTGGGTCAGGATCGTAGATGGTTATCCTGAATGACTTAGTTGTGCTAGAGTAAGTCCCCTGTGCCTGAACTGTGAAGTCATACGTCCCATAATACGTCGGAGTCCCGTAGATTTCCCCCGAACTGCTCAGGCTTAACCCGTAAGGCAGACTCCCCGAATACACCGACCACGTTACGCCAGAAAGATTCGCCGAGAGAGTCTCGTCATAGTAGTAGCCGACCATGCCATAAGGAAGGCTTGACGTTGTGATTCTGAGTTCTGGAGCGTTTATAGTGATGCTCAAGTTCCGAGTTGCGCTCGATGACCCAGACGCTGCCCTGACGGTGAATGTGAACGTCCCCGCAGCTGTGGGAGTGCCTGAGATTGTGCCGGAAGAACTCAGAGTGAGACCGTTCGGGAGGGTGCCTCCGCTGAGGGACCACGAAGCTCCTGACGGGTTCGACGACAATGACGAGCTGTAACGTTCTCCCGCTGTCCCAGAAGGAAGGCTTGATGTAGTTATCGTGAGTGAAACTGTCGGCGTGGGAGTTACGGGCGTGGGGTCTGTCGGCGT
>JAFPZI010000091.1 GCA_017417365.1 Synergistaceae bacterium | reverse complement strand
GTGCAGCCTTCACCAAGTCGCGCCCGTATTTTTCGAGAGCCTCATAGGTAGCTTCGGGGTCTGCGCTCTGGACTCTCTGTGAACCTCGTACGTCATTTAGTGTCTGAAGGAATCTCTCCTCAGTTATGCCGAATTTCGCGAACAGTTTCCCGCAGGGCGTGTTAGTGCCTTCTGTGAGCATGGCCAAGAACAGGTGTTCAACGGAAATGTATTCGTCCTTGAGGGCCTGTGCACGTTCTGAGGCGCGGTTGAGGATTCGTTCGAGCCTCTGGGTGATGTAGATTTTGCCCTGTTCTGTGCCGCTTCCAGTAACGCGCGGGAGCTTGGCGAGTTCGTCGGTTACTGCGCGGATGAATGTTTCTGCCTCGACTCCCATCCGCCTCAAGAGCTGTACTATGAGGCCGCCTGAGTCTTTGAGCAGGGCGAGCAGTAAGTGTTCTGCGTCGACTTGCTGGTGGTTGTACTCGCTGGCGATTGCCTGAGACTGTGCTATGGCCTCCTGACTTTTGCGCGTCAATTTATTCATGTCCATAATAATTTCACTCCCTCTCACTAAGTCTGACTAATCGATGGCGATAATTATAGATGAGTCTAAAATTTTTGCAACAGGCAGAATTAATCGAAGGCTGTTGTACAATATCACGAAAAATTTGCTCAGAAGGATTGTGATTATCGTTGGGAAATATCAGACGAAGCGTCAAAAGCATGATTGAGAAGTCGAAGCTGGCCAGACGTTCTTATATGTGCGTCAGAAATCTCACTTCCGAAATTATGAGAGATATTCCCCTCATCAGGAAGTCCCACGCTGTACAGAAATTCATGGCCAAACTCCATTTTGCGGGGCGCGCCAACCACTCCGAATTTTCCGGCACAAAGCGAATCTGCTACTACGAATCGAGCAAGGCAGAACAAATTGCGTCAATGCTCTCCATGATAGATATTCACATTGAGCCGGACAAAAGGTTTCAGTGCTGGATAGATGAGGGGCTGATTACCTCAAGGGCTTTCAGGATAATCGACAACATGCCCCCGAATTATGAGCTGGTCATCAGAAATTCACTCGAGGAACTCATAGAACGTTTTGACCGCACCCCCACGCCCACAGCTAAGGACGGCGCAATAATCCTCCGTGCCATGTGCACCTACATAGACAGGACAGCCTCAGCACTGGAGGCCGCCGGGACCCCTCAGACCCTGCACAGCGCAGAGATCTTCAGGAACATGAAGGCCGGTCCAGCCCGGACATTTGAGGAGGCACTGCAGAGAATATTATTGTGGTCGTCTGTGTTCTGGCAGTCCCATCACAGGCTCATCGGGCTCGGGAGGCTCGACAAGATATTAGCCCACTTGTCCGCAGGCAATGACGACAGGACCGAACGCGTGAACATGATTCGTGATTTCTGCGACGCTCTCCACAAGCATTACGGGTTCAAGAGCAACAGGGTATCACGAGGCGACACAGGACAGATAATCATACTCGGAGGCCTTGACCCCGACGGAAAATATTTCGTTAATGACCTGACATATGACTTCATCACGGCATTCACAGGCCACAAGATACCTGACCCTAAATTGCTGCTTCGTGTGTCCTCAAAGATGCCGGATGAGCTGTTGAGTTCCGCCGTCAAGTGCATAGCGACGGGTGTAGGCTGCCCCCTTCTCTCGAATGATGATATAGTCATTCCAGCACTTGAGGACTTCGGCTACTCACATGAAGATGCCTGCAATTACGTAACTTCTGCCTGTTGGGAGCCTCTGGCCTACGGTAAATCTCTGGAACAGAACAACCTCGCTGACATAAATTACGCACGGGTCATAGCGGAAACTTATCAGGACAAAACTTTTGCTGGCATTAAGGACTTCGGCGGCCTCTTGAGCCTCTATAAGTCAAAACTTTCCGCCCACATAAGCAGGTCCCTTGAGTACCTCGACACTTTCAGGTGGGAAGAAGACCCGCTGATGTCAATGTTCACCGAGTCATGCATAGAGACCGGGCGGGATATTTCGTGCGGAGGAGCTGTCTACAACAATTACGGCCTCCTGACTGTGGGAATGTCGAACGCCGTGAACTCACTACTTAACATGAAGCATATGTTATTCGGCACTTCAGGGATCACTGCCGGGCAGGTCAGGCTGTCGGCCGTTGAGAACCACAAGGACGAGGCATTACGTGCAGAGCTTGAGGCCAAGAAGTATTTCGGGCATGACGGCGGTGAAGTTATCTCGCTGACTAGGGAGCTGGTAGAATTTACTGCTGAACACCTCAAGGATTACCGCAACTCTTTCGGCGGGAGGGTGAAGTTCGGCCTCAGTTCCCCGAACTATATCGAGCTGGGCCTCACGACTCCCGCAACCCTCGACGGACGCAGGGCAGGACAGCCTCTCGGGGTGCATATCTCCAACCCCAAAGGAGTCGCCTACACTGAGCTGGTCATGTTCGCCTCCAATCTGAATTACTCAGGGATAAGGAGCAACGGCAACGTTCTTGACTATTTCGTCCCGCCGGCAATCATTAATGACGAGCAGGAAAAATTCTTGATGTTCCTGAAGGCCGCAATAGTCTCGGGCTTCTTCCAGATGCAGATGAACGTAACGGACAGCGCAGAACTGATTGACGCAAAGAAGAACCCGGGCAAATATCCAGACCTTATCGTGAGGGTGTGGGGCTTCAGCGCGTATTTCGACGAACTTCCTGAAGAGTACAAGGATGTCCTGATAGAGCGTGCCCTCGCGTGTGAGGGAAAGACCGCCTAATGTCCGCAAAGAATATCGCACTGACGAACATTCAGAGGTTCTCACTCCATGACGGGCCGGGAATCCGTACTACTGTCTTCATGAGCGGGTGCAGTCTCCGGTGTTCGTGGTGCAGCAACCCAGAGAACGTCTATTCATGCAGGGCGGAGCTCTATGACCCTGAGAGCCTGGCACTTGAGGTCCTGAAGGATAGAGCCTTCTACAATCCCGGGGGCGTTACGTTCTCGGGAGGTGAGGCACTGCTCCAGATTGATGCTCTCGTTCCTGTTCTGGAGATTCTGGAGCGAGAAAACGTTCATACAGCCGTAGAAACCTGCCTTTACGTCCCGCCGGAAAATTTGGCCCTCGCAATGAAGCATATCGATCTGTTCTACGTCGACGTTAAGATTCTTGACCGTGAGGAAGCCTCGTCAATACTTCACGGGAATCTTGACCTCTACCTAGAGAATCTTGATGCCCTGATGCACTACCGGAGTCCCGAAGGCCGCCGCAAATCCGTAGTCCTCCGTGTTCCAGTCATAGGGAGATTCACCGACGGCAGCAAAAACCGTGAGGCCGTGAAGAATCTGATTGTGAAGTACTCTGACGGCATACAGAAAGTCGAACTCATCAAGGAGCATAATCTTGGAGCAGGCAAATACCGCTCTCTAGGTCTGGCTGTCCCCGGCTATTTCGGAGTCAGTGATGAGCTGATGACGGACTACAGGGATTACCTGAAAGAGGCCGGAGTCCCTGTGGAAATCTGCAAAGTATAGAGCGTTTGTGCAAGTCTGTTGTACAATATCAAGATTAACTTCAAGGCGGGGGAAATTCTATAAGTATGGGCGCAAATAAGAGCCTCAAGAGAAATTATGTATACAACTCAATTTATCAGGTAATAACTTTATTGACTCCGTTAATCACTATGCCTTACGTATCACGGGTGCTCAGGGCCGACGGAATAGGCGTGTTCAGTTTTGCGGGGTCAGTTGTGAATTACTTCGTCCTGTTCGCCTCAATGGGTATTGCTGCTTATGGACGGCGTGAGATCTCCTACTATCAGGATGACAGAGCAAAGCGCACCATGATTTTCTGGAATCTCAAGTGTCTGGCAGCTATAAATGTCTCCGTGTGCCTGACGCTTTATCTCACCCTGACGGAAATATTCTCAGGAGCAAACTTCACGATATATCTGATTCTCAGCATGAACATCCTAAGCGTTTTTCTCGACGTAATATGGTTCCTTAACGGTGTAGAAGATTTCGGAAAAGTAGTGATAAAGGATACTGCCGTGAGGATTGCGCATATAGTCTTTATATTCACGTTCGTAAAGACCAAAGCTGACCTGCCGATCTATGTCTTCAGCTCGGTATTCTTTCCTCTTCTCGGCAATGCATTAATGTGGAGCTTCCTGCATAATTATATAGACGGCCCGGACTTCAAGTCCCTCAAGCCCTTTCAGGACATAAGAGTAATCTGGATGCTGTTCGTTCCTGCTATAGCTGTCGAAGTCTACACTGTGCTTGATAAAACTATGATAGGCATAATCACAGAAGGGACATTCGAGAACGGATACTATGAGCAGGCCCTGAAAGTCGCAAGAGTAACCTTGTCGCTTATCACGTCTCTTGGGCTAGTTGTGGGTCCAAGAATAGGCTACCTGTTCTTCAACAACAGGAAGGAAGAGATCCCCCATTATTTGTACATAAGCTACAGGTTCGTATGGTGTATTGGTGTTCCTATGTGCTTGGGGATGATAGGAATATCTGATAACTTTGTGCCGTGGTTCTTCGGGAGGGGGTTTGAGAAGGTGGCCTCACTGATAAAGATTTCGAGCTTCCTTATTCTTGCAGTGGGGATAAGCAGCACAACAGCGAGCCAGTATCTTATTCCGACGAAGAGGCACAATATTTTCACTATGGCAGTAGCAGTCGGGGCGGCAGTGAACTTTACGCTCAACATATTTTTCATCAGGATGTTCCAGTCTTACGGGGCTATAGCGGCTTCTCTCATAGCGGAGACAGCAATAGCGCTCATGGAAATTTACAGCGTCCGTAAAGAGATCAGCCTCACAAAGATTCTTCTGTGCGGGAAAAATTATTACGCTGCCGGAATAGTTATGCTTGCTGTGGTCTACATGACTGGCAAAAAATTGGCTCCCTCACTGGTCAACACTTTTGCGATGATCTTCGAGGGAGCTTTTGTGTATATGCTGATGCTGTTTGTTCTCCGTGATTGGTTCTTCATAGACAACGCAAAGAAGGCCTTATCCGCAGTCAAGAAGAGGCTTCACGTTTAGGGGAGCTTGTCGTAATCCTCCTGAGAGACTGCCTCGCACCATTCGTTAGACCCGTTCTCACCGGCGACTTCTACGGCCAAGTGCTGGAACCACGAGTCCTTAGCGGCTCCGTGCCAGTGCTTGACGTTCGGAGGGATATTCACGACATCCCCGGGCCTGAGTTCACGTGCCGGCTTCCCCCACTCCTGATAGTAGCCCCGACCGGCAACGACCAGCAAAATCTGTCCGCCTCCCTGTGTTGCGTGGTGAATGTGCCAGTGATTCCTACAGCCCGGCTCAAAAGTTACGTTGGCAATCACGACCTGTTCACTGGATAACATGTTCAGGTAGCTCTGTCCGTCGAAGTACTGTGCGTATGCGTTATTGGGGTTCCCTATCTTGAACGCGCTCAATTCCTGCATAAATCTTAACCTCCCTGCTAAAATTTGTGGATATTATAGTTTATCGGGGGCATAAATTCATGAGACACCATGAACTAGACATGACGAGGGGCAGAATTTGGCCTGTGCTTCTTGCGTTCACTTGGCCTCTGCTTCTGGAGAATACATTACAGCTGCTCTACTACACTGCTGATAGTGTGGTGGTGGGTCAGTATGTCGGGACTTCTGCGCTTGCTGCTGTCGGGGCAACTACCCACATCTGCGGACTTCTCGTGAGGTTCTTCAACGGCACGGCTACGGGAGCGGGAGTCGTAATCAGCCGTTCATTCGGAGCAGGGGACAGGGCTCGGCTTCGTGAGGCAGTAAGCACTACGATAGTCTTGACGCTGATTGGGTGCGTTGGGTTGACGGTTTTCGGTGTGGGGCTGTCCGGGTGGATGCTGAGGAGAATATCAACACCTCCTGACGTTCTGAGGGAGGCAGAAATCTACCTGAGAATCTATTTCGGGGGAATATCCGGGCTTCTGTTCTACAACGTCGGCGGGGCAATTCTTCGGGCAATGGGGGACACTAGGAGGCCGTTAATGTTCCTGATCTTCTGCAGTGTGCTGAATATCGGTCTTGATTTGGTGTTCGTGATAGTGTTCGGCTGGGGGATTGCTGGAGTTGCGGTGGCGACTATTCTTGCTCAGGCACTCTCTGCGTGTTTGGTGATGAGGGCGGTGCACGTCTCAACGGGGGCGTTCGGGAGTCTTGGGCTCAACCGTGAGATTGCGGGCACTATCCTAAAGATTGGGTTGCCGTTCGGGATTCAGATGGCAATAGTAGCTTTCTCTAACGTGTTTGTTCAGGGGTATATTAACGTTTTCGGTTCGTCGTGCATAGCTGGCTGGGGAGTGTACGTGAAGCTGGACCAGTATATGATGCTGCCGATTCAGAGCATGGGGCAGGCGGTAACGGTCTTCACCGGGCAGAACTTGGGTGCGGGGCGTAACGACCGGGCGAAGTCGGGGACATGGACGGCCTTAGCGATGATGCTGGTGATTTCGTCGGGGGTGGCGGGGGTGCTGTGCGTGAATGCTCCTGTGTTGTCGTCGATGTTCAGTCCTGACGTGAGGGTGATAGATTACGGGTCAATGTTCATAAGGATGTGCACGCCGATAGCTGTAGTAACGTGCTTCAACCAAATACTGTCGGGGTATCTTAGGGGCGACGGAAATTCCAGAATGCCGATGATTATCACTCTGTGCACACACGTATTCTTCAGGCAGATATACTTGTACGTAATCACTAAGATTATTCCGGGTAACGTGTTCGTTGTGGGGTTTGGGTATCCTGCTGGGTGGATACTGTGTGCGGTGATTATGACAGTGTATTATTTCGTGTGGCAGAAGAGGCGGGCATAAGTGATATTATTATCAGCAATGAAGAAATTTTCAGTTGAGCCTGACAATATCAACTCCTCACTGTCTCATGCACTCGGCTGCATAGAATCCTGCCTGAAACCTAAGCAGGAATCTCACGCCGTACTTATGGCAGAAGAATCACTGAATCTCCTGATGAAGCACGCCAATTTTTCGCAGGCCGACTAATTCTTCACAGAATATCAGAGAGGCTGAAGAGTTCCCCCAAAGCTAAGAGACCCGCCTATAAACTCTCGATAGACTTCGGCAAG
>JAFPZI010000090.1 GCA_017417365.1 Synergistaceae bacterium | reverse complement strand
TTCAAGGCAGACTCACGCGGCAACCTCCTCACAAAACAGGGCTTCGGTGAACTCAAGATAGAGATTGCCGGCGAAAACGGAAGGACCCTCCCAATAACCCCAATGAACATCAGCAACCTCAACAACATAATATTCTTCATGGACACTGCATCTTTGGCCCTTCACCCTTGGGTCGTCAACATGGACCTTTACGACGAACAGCACCACGCTATATTCATCCTGCCAGCGTTCGGGTTCGAGAACGAGGACGGCCGGGACTTCTCGCTCTACCAGGAAGAGAACGCCGAACTCCCTCCGCAGAAAGTTTCCGCTGAAGAGTTGATGAGTCTCGGCAACGGAAGCGTTGTACAGTGTTCGGTAGTGCTTAAGTGAGGTGAAGAGTTATGCGCAGAATTTTGGCTGTGATTATGGTGATTTGCTCGTGTTCGTTGTGTGAGGCTGACGAGAAAACTTTTGCCCTCTTCAGGTCGGGAACACCAGAACAGATTCGGGAGGCCTTAGAGAAAAATCCCGCGCTCATTAGGGCCAAGACTAAGGGGGGCTTAACGGTCTTGATGGCTGCTTCAGAGTCCAACACTGACGAACGGGTCATAACTCTTCTGGTCTCACGCGGAGCCGACGTGAATGCTGAGATGTTCGGAGGGTTGACGGCGTTGATGTGGGCAGCGTGGAAGAACCCTAACCCCGAAATTATCGAGGCACTGATAGCTTGCGGAGCTGACGTGAAACGGGAGTCCTTGAACGGAAAGAAGCCGGTAGATTACGCATACCTGAACGAGAATCTTGTGGGGACTAAGGCAATCCGCCAGCTGGAGACTGGAGACGTTCCCAAAGTCCATGCCCTAGCGACATTCCCGACTCCGGCTCCGAGTCCCTCACCGACTCCCAAACTCCGACCACAGACTCCGACTCCGAGTCCGACTCCCAAACCGCAACCACAGGCACCGACTCCGGCCCCGACTCTCAAACCCCGACCACAGACTCCGCCCCCCTCACCCAAACCCCAAAGAGTCGACGCAGAAAAATTCTTCAGTCTGTGTTCTTCCGGGACACCTTCGGAAATCTGGAGCGCAATCAAGAAGGATGGTGCTGACCCTAATGCCAAAAACTTTTTCGGAACAACAGCGATAATGTTCGCGGCCCAGAACAACTCAGACATTAACGCCGTGTGGTACCTCTACCGTGCGGGAGCTGACGTGAACGCCTCAGACAATGCCGGACAAACTCCCCTAATGTATGCTGCCGAGAGCAACACCAACCCCGACGTTGTGAAGGTACTCATCCGCGCAGGAGCAGACGTGAACGCTCTCGACAAAGACGGACGCACTGCCCTAATGCTGGCCTCACGCAAGAACGGTAACGCTAAAGTCATTGCGGCACTCGCCGGGGCTAAGGGCGTAAGGGTGAATGAGCAGGGCCCGCGAGGATGGACGGCACTTTTCTGGGCAGCGTACCAGACGACGAACCCCGAAGTCATTACGGCACTCTTGAAGGCAGGTGCTGACCCAAAAATGGCGGGGAGTATGGGAGAATTAGCGGTTGAGTATGCCAGAAGGAACAAGAATCTTGAAGGCTCTGACGCTTTGAGGAGACTTGAGGCTCTCAGCCGGTAAGAATTTTACACAGGAGGTAATCTTATGCGTAGAAGTATTTGTGTAATAACACTGTTGTTGGTCATGAGCAGTTCAGCTTTCGGGGCTCTCAGGGTGAAGATGACTGAGGGTCAGTTCATCGAGTATTGCGCTGAGGCTTCGGCTTCGGAGGTCAGGGCACAGCTCGAGCTTCTCGGGGATTCTGAGATGAGCCTTGCTCCGTTGATCCACGCGGCTACGTTCAACCATGACGCGGGAGTGATTGATGTGCTCGTTGAGGCTTTCGGGAAGGCTGCTGTGAATCTCACGGCCGACTCTTCGCGGAAGACCGCATTAATGTACGCGGCGGAGAAGAACACTCCCGAAGTTGTTGCGGCACTTGTCAGGAACGGGGCGAAAATTGACCTCAAGGACTCGGCAGGTAAGACGGCACTAGATTACGCGAGGGAGAACCCGAATCTTTTGGGGCACCGTGAGATTCTCGCGCTTCTTGGGGACTCACAGCCTGAACCTGAACCCGCACCAATTGAGCCGGAACCGACAGAGCCGGTGTCTGAGGACGTGCGCGCTCACGACAGCCAAATAGTGGAACATTACGTTAGGCCTCGTGAGAATGATACCCCTGAGCCGCAACCCGCACCTGTTGAGCCCGAGCCACTGCCGACAGAACCCGAGCCCGCGCCCGTTGTCCCTGAGCCGCAACCCGCACCTGTCATCCCTGAACCCATACCCACACCCGAACCCCTCATCGCCGCACCAAAGATCACCGACTCCGAGTTCCTGAGACTCTGCGCAGGTGCCGACGCTGACTTCATACGCAACGCCGTCAACAACAGAGCCGCTAACGTCAACGCCCACGACTACTACGACGTTACAGCCCTAATGTTCGCCGCAGAGAAGAACTCTGACCCTAAGGTGATTGAGGCCCTAATCAATGCAGGAGCTGACCCGCACGCACGCGACAAGGACGGAAAAACTGCCCTCATGTATGCGGCCAAGTCCAACCCATCACCCGAAATCATCACAGCATTAACCAACGGAGCCTCATACGTCAACGCACGCGACAATAACCGCATGACCGCACTAATGCATGCCTCACGCTCAAACAATGCACGAGTCGTCAAAGCACTAATCGACTCTGGAGCTGAGGAACTCGCAGACAAACGCGGCTGGACTGCACTCTTCTGGGCAGCTCGCTACACCACTGATCCCGCAGTCGTTGGGGTTCTCCTCGACGCTGGAGCAGACCCCCTTGCGCGCGCTCACGATATGGCAATACCCCTCGACCACGCTAACAAGAACTCACGCCTAGTCAACACCAAAGAGTTCATCAGGCTCGAGGAAGAAAGCAGATAAGGAGGAATATTTATGAACACAAGAATTATTGCAGCAGTCAACTTAATCGCGTTCGTATCATCGTCGTTTTCGCCGGCCCTCGCAGACACACGTGAAGAACGACTCCGCGAGCGTGAACGTGTCGTAACGGAACGCACAGTAACCGTAACCGACCGAGAGATCTCCCTAGACGACAGGGAGCAGACCTTAGCCCGAAAGAACGCTGAACTTCAGGAACTCGCACGGGTCATTCAGGAGCGCAACATTGAGCAGTCCGTGAGGGAGATCGAGTTTGACGACTTGCGAGCAAAATTCACACGTGACTCCGAACTCCTAGCCTCACAGTCCGCCGAACTCGCGAGGGACCGTGAAGAGTTAGCCGCACTCAGGACCGAAGCCGAGAGACGCGCAAGTGAAGCCGAACGTGTTGCCCGGGAAGCCGACGAACGACTCAGGACAGCTCAGACCCGTGAAGCTCAGGCCGCCGCCCGTGAACGTGAACTCACAGCCCGTGAGGAGGAAGCCGCCGCAAACTTGAGCCAGCTCGCCATAGCAAGAGCCGAAGTCCTTATGTCCCAGAAAAAGGCCGAAGAAGTTCAAGCACGTTTAGCTGAACTCGACCAGCAAGAACAGAACCTCAAGAAGGCCCAAGAAATTTTTGCGTCCGAGAAAGCCAGGCTCGCTCAGGACAGAGAGTCCCTCGAGGCCATGAAGGCAGAGGCAGAACGCGCAGCTAGTGAGGCCAAAAGGTTAATGGCTGAGGCTGAAGAGAAGACCAAGAAGGCAGAAGCAATACTGGCCATGAACGAGGAACAGAAAGCCCTAATCGCTGACCTTGAGGCAAAGCTGAAGGCTAAGGACGAAGAAATCCGCGCGTTGTTCGTCTCTCGTCCCGGTCCACTCACGGCGGAATTGGCCTCCGACGCTCCAAGCAACGCAGCAATTACCCTGACTGAGAAGGGCCTGATGAATTGGTCGGACGGGTCAATCCGCGCTAAAGGACTCGGCATCGGCCACACCGACAAACCAGAAGAACAGAGCAAAGCACTCGCACGCCGTGCCGCAATCGTTGACCTTCAGAGGAATCTGCTTGAGACCATTCAGGGGGTGCAGATTGACTCAAAGACTACGGTTAAGGACTTCATGGCTACGGACACGGTAAGCTCTGCGGTTTCCGGGACGATTCGCGGAGTTGAGATTGTCGAGGAGAAGTGGGACGGGAAGACTTACGTTGTACTTGGCCAAGTCAGGCAGGACAAAATGGCCGGAGCTATGTCGGAAGTCATGAGACGAATCCGTATGGCCAAGAAGCCCAAAGAACCCGGCAGGAAGACTGGAGATTTCACGGGGTTAATCATCGACGCTAGGCACTTACCGTTAGAGCAGCAGAAGTATTTTCACGTTGTCGACGAGACCGGGAAAATGGTCTACGGAATCGAGTACACCGACAAAAATTTACTCTCACGAATCGGACTCTGTGCTTACTTCGACAAGATAGTTTTGACGACTGACGAACAGAGGGTAGGAGCTAATCCTATGGTGGTTAAGGCCCAGAGGCTGACCAACGAGAACACCGACATAGTGATACCGAACGACATAGCCGCGCAGATCCGCAAGAACAAAGTAGATTTCCGCAAGGACTGCAAGGTTATCGTAGTCATATCTCAGGGGTAAAGCCATGAAGAGATTATCACGAATCATAGCGTTAGTGTTGTGTGTGATAGTTCTCACGGGGGCAGCAGGGGAAGCCGCGAAAAAGCGTACCCGCAAAAGGTCTTCCCCTTCTCCTGCTCCGGCAGTGGAACTCATCACGGTAGAGGCCGAAGGAGTTGCTCCCGTAGTGTCCGACCGCAGAGGCGAGGCGAAACAGGCAGCCCTTCACGCGCTCAGACGGGACGCACTCGACAAGGCTATTGGGTCATTCGTGTCGAGCGTTACGAAAATCGAGAACTACAAGACCGTCAGCGACAAAGTTTTTGCCCAAGCTAACGGACTGGTCAAGAAGGTTGAAGTTGTCCGTGAATGGGTTGACGAGAATAACATGATGCATGTGGTAGCGTCGTGCGGAGTGGCCAAGAAGGCATTAGACGGTGTGTTGGGTCCTGCGGTAATCGATGCTTTGGGCAACCCGAGAATCTTAATCCTGATTGACAACCCTACGGTTCAGGGGATAGTGCGTCAGGTCTTCGAGAGGGCCGGCTACATGATAATCAACCGGGAACGTGCGGCCCAGCTTCAGGAGATAGAGGCGGATTATGCGCGGGCGACTAATGACCCTGCGAGGTGGCGGGAAGTTGCGAAGGACATGCACGCGGAAGTCCTGATAATGGGTTCAGGAGGTTCACGGCAATTGATGGTGCAGTCGATATACGGCCAGAAGATCTACAAGGTAGCCAGCAGCGTTAGGCTTGAGGCAGTCTTGGCGGACACTTCGGAGTCTATTGGGTTCTTTGACGCGTCGTGGCAGCCTTCGAGTTATTCGCAAGCGTCATTCTCATTCTCTGAGGGTTCGGGAAAGGGCCTGACCTACTGCGCGAACAAAGTAGCAACTGAGATGGTGAACAAAATCGCTTATGCTCTGACTGCTGGTCGAGCTGGGAGCATTCCCGGACGAACGGTGAACATTCACATTGTCAACATGAACTTTGGGGCGTTCCGAGAACTGAAGGATAAGTTATTGAGCATCCCTGGCATTAACAGCGTGGAGCAGCGAAAATTCTCGAACGGTGAGCTGAATGCTGACGTTGTGTTGGACAAGAACACGGAAGAATTAGCGGGGATACTCTATGATTTGGGCTATGAGGTTACTGGAATGACCGGCTCAACGATAGAGGCGGTGCGTCAGGAATGAGGGTGATTGCGTTGGGGCTTGTGCTTGTGCTGAGCGCGGGCCCTGCGTTCTGTGAGTACAGTACTGATGACCTGCTGACGATGACTCTCGGGAGCCTTCGAGCAGATTGGGTGAGGGATAAGGCAACTGCTCGGGGAGTCGGGAGGATTGTTGGGGCTGGTGAGGGTCTTGCGAGGCGTGGGGCAATTGTCGACGCTCAAAGGGGCTTGCTGGTTCTGAAGCGTTCGCTTGAGGAGGGAGCACCCCCGAGACCTGAGAGCGTAACGGGGCAAGTTCCGCCTGTGAAGGTAGTTTTTGAGGCAGTGAGCGGGGATTTGTACTTTGTGGAGGTTGAGGCCTCATTGTCTGAACTCTTGGGGCGCGGTGTGTTCTTTCTTCCCGAAGACGAAGAGGAGGATTTGTGATGCGTAAAGTTATCGTGATGATTATTCTGCTGATGCTCTGTGCTCAGGCTCAAGGGGTGATGAGGTTTGACGTGCCCACGAAGAATACTGCGGCAAGTTCGAGGTTTGAGCTTGAGGGAGGGTTGACGGTGGAGTTCTGCGGGATTGTGAGGGACCTGAACGCTGCGGGTGATGTTCGTGAATGTGTGTTCAGTCTGTTCATGGTTACTGCGGAGAAGGATACGCGGCTCGATGTGAAGTCTGAGGCGGTG
>JAFPZI010000089.1 GCA_017417365.1 Synergistaceae bacterium | reverse complement strand
GCGAGTTCAGGGGAAATGAATCTTTTGCTCTTTGGCCAGAACACGAACCCCACATAGTCGGGCCTCAAGAGATTTGCTGCCTCTATGTCTTGGACTCTGGACAGTCCGCAAAACTTTATCCGAGTCATCACGCCCTCCTGAACTCCTCAAGCACTGCCCTCTTGTCTTCCGCCCTCATCAACGCCTCACCTATCAGCACAGCATCAGCACCGAACTCACGAATCCTCCTCACGTCCTCAGCACTGCGTACCCCGCTCTCAGACACGAACACGACATCACGGGGAATAAGCCTCCTCAACCTCTCACTGTTCCCTGTGTCCACGCTGAAGTCCTTAAGGTTGCGGTTGTTGACACCGATAACCCTCGCCCCAGAGTTCAGGGCACTCAACACTTCGGACTCGTCATGAGCCTCAACGAGCGCGGACAGTCCCAAAGAATCGCACACGGATATATACTTCCTGAGTGTCTCACTGCCAAGAAGCGAACATATCAGCAATACAGCGGAAGCCCCAAGAATTTTGGCCTCGTATATCATGTACTCATCAACAACGAAATCTTTGCGCAGACACGGAACGGCAACACTAGCAGCGATTTCGGCGAGGTATTCATCTTTGCCGAGAAAGTATTTAGGCTCCGTCAAGACCGATATGCAGTCAGCTCCGGCGGCCTCGTAGTCTCTGGCAATCTCAATATACGGGAAGTCCTCAGCAATCAGACCCTTAGACGGTGAAGCCCTCTTGCACTCACAAATGAACGCAAGCCCCTCACGTTCCCTCAACGCACGCTCAAACCTGAACTGCACACCCTGTGGGAGGCTCATAGATTCCTCTGCGACTGCCCCGAGAGGTTTTGAGGCCTTCGCAACTTTCACGCGCTCACGGGAAAACCCAGCAATCTCGTCAAGAATCGTCATTTTGACTTCGCTATGAACTCCTCAAGTTTCCTCATGGCCGCACCTGAGTCTATGAGTTCCTGAGCCTTCCTGATGCCGTCCGCGATTGTGTCGACAGCCTCAGCAGCATAGAACCCCGCACCTGCATTCAGGACAACGGCATTCCTCCTAACGCCCTTGACCCCGCGCAAAACGTCCCGGGTAATCTCTGCGTTCTGTTCTGGAGTCCCTCCGCGCAATTCCTCCTTAGTGCAGAGCCTGAAGCCGTAATCCTGCGGGTTAATCGTGAATCGTTTAGTCCAGCCGTCAACGAAAGCACACACCGAAGTCGGTGCACTCAGGGAAATTTCGTCCATCTTGTCCTGACCGAACACAACGAGTCCTCGCCTCACTCCCAAATCCCCCAAGACCACAGCAAGAGGTTCGAGCAATGACTCATCATAGACTCCCAAAAGCTGATAGTGGGGGCGTGCGGGATTAGTGAGGGGCCCGAGAATGTTGAAGACAGTCCTGAAGCCTAACTCACGGCGGATTGCTCCGACATACTTCATTGACGTGTGGTATTTCTGAGCGAACATGAAGCATATACCTATTTCTGAGAGAAGCTGAGTGCATTTTTCGGGGGGAGTGTCGAGATTTACGCCCAAAGCCTCGAGACAGTCAGCGGCTCCGCAGTCGGAACTAGCTGCCCTGTTGCCGTGTTTGGCGACCTTAACGCCTCCCGACGAGAGAACTATTGCGGCAGTCGTAGATATGTTGAACGTGTGGGCATTGTCTCCGCCTGTCCCGACGACCTCAAGCACCTTCATTCCCTTAGTGTCGACCTTGAGGGCATGTTCTCTCATTGCGGCGGCGCACCCGGAAATTTCCGCGATGGTCTCGGCTCGTGTGTTCTTTGTGGAGAGGGCGGCCAGGAATGCGGCGTTCTGAGTGGGCGAGGTCTCCCCGTTCATGATTTCATTCATCACAGCAAATGCTTCGTCGTAAGTTAGGTCTTCCTTGCTGACTATCTTTACTATGGCTTCCTTAATCATCACTAATTCTCCTCACTGTAAATTTTTGGGGGTAATTTTACGTTAATGGGCTGGCCTCGAGGCTGGCATAAAAGATATATTCCCTGCGAGAAAACCGAAATTCGTGCATAGTGTATAATCTCTAAGCAAAAACGGAGCTGATATTCTCATGGCCAATACACTAATCGTCTACTTCTCCAAATCTGGACACACCAAATCAATTGCCCAACAGATAGCGCAGGAAATCAGCGCACCCCTCCACGAGATAACCACACAGAAGACTTATCCCGGCAGCTACGTCATGACCATTCTAGAGTCCCGCAGGGAGTTCAAGCACAACGACAAACCCGCACTCACAAGTGAACCAATCGCGGACTTCTCCAGTTATGACAGAATCATTCTTGGCTTCCCCGTGTGGTTCTTCACCTGCCCGATGGCTGTCGTGTCGTGGCTCGAACAATACGACTTCACCGGCAAGGAGATTTACCCCTTCTGCACCAGCGGAGGGAGTTCCTGCGCAAAGGCTTCGGCCAAGATCCGCGAACTCTGCCCAAACGCGAACGTTCACGACGGGATAAAGGCCAACACCATCGACAAAGCTAGAATCTCGGAGTGGCTCAAGTAATGGGCAAAGTATTTTTCGCCCGCCAAAACACCTACGACCAACCCGAAATAGACTCCGCCGTCAAAAGAGTCTTTGACCGCTTCGGGGGAATATCGCACTTCGTCAAGGCCGGAGAAAGAGTCCTCCTGAAGGTTAATCTGGTCTCGGGGCATGACGTTACCCGCAGAGTTACCACAGACCCGTCAATAGTCAGAGCCGTTGCGCGCATGGTCCTCGACGCTGGGGGAGTCCCATTCATCGCCGACAGCCCGGGAATAGACAGCTTCCAGAGGGCAGCGGAGAAAGCCGGGTTCGTCCAAGTTGCACAGGAATTGGGGATTGAGTGCCGTGAACTCACTGACCCCGTAGAACTCCCTCACGACGACAAAGCGCAGTTCCACAGAATCAGCGTGAGCAAATACGTCCTAGAGGCCGATAAAGTCATCAGCTTGGCCAAGCTCAAGACTCACGGACAAATGTACCTGACTATGGGCGTGAAAAATCTCTTCGGGTGCGTTCCCGGACGGCTCAAAGCTGGGTGGCACTACAATGTAGGACTCAACCGTGAGAGATTCGCCGGACTCTTGCTGGACATTTACGCGGGGGTCAAACCATGCTTCACCCTCCTCGACGGCGTTATAGGCATGCACGGAGACGGCCCAACAAGCGGAGACCCATACGACTACGGAATAATTGCCGGGACTCAGGACGCACTGACTATGGATTTCTGGCTGTGCAAAATGCTCGGAGGCCGCCTTGAGGATTACCCGCTGTACTTGGCCGCAAAGAAGAGGGGATATTCTCAATGTGAACTTGACCCTTCGGACGTTGAGGGCGATATTTCTGCGGACTGGTCGTATTCGGGCGTGAGGATCCCCAAAACACGGTCGATGAGGCTCGTACCCATACCCTTTGTGGAGAGGCTTATGACCTCGAGGCCCGTCCATATCCCTGAACGCTGCATAGGCTGCGGGAGGTGTGCGGCTGTGTGCGCTGCGGGAGCGTTGAGGCACGAGAACAAACGCTTATACTTCGACTACGGGAAGTGCATACGGTGTTACTGCTGCCACGAAATGTGCCCGGTTAAGGCTATCGAGTTCAAAGAAGGCTTGTTGGTGAGGCTTGCTAACTTCTTCACTCGCTGAATCTATCTCTAATAGTGATTTCTCTGACGGCAAGGGGGGCTTAGGCCTCCTTTTTTGCGGTGTGATATAATCTCCCCAATACCATAATAATCACAAGGAAGAATCCGCTATGACTGTCAGGCTCATGAATACTATTGCTAGAGAAACTCACGGCAAAAGCTGCGGGACTCTCGGCATCAGGCTTGACGACGTCGGCACAGATGATAATGAAGTCCTAAGCGTCTGGCAGAGTTCAGCAGAGTCCTCACACAAGGGAAAATACATCAGCCTTGAAGCCCTCGCCAAAAGTCTAGCACTCTCCGATGAACAGATACTCACATACTTTCTCGACGGCTCTCGAAGAGTCTTCAAGCCCAGCGAAATAGCCTACGAATATTCAGGAGGCAGAAGGGGAGTCTATCCCGTAATGGCCGGACAAATAGCGGTCGGCTGCTGCAGGAGAGGACACAGAAAGCTCGTCCCCGAAAAGCTCAAGTACGAAATAGTAATTGCCCTCCCCGAGTCCGCTGACTATGACGACAACGCAAAGCGCGGCTTCTGGGAGGGACTCAGGTGCAAATTTTCGGCACAGCTAGAACCTCTCGGCCTCGAAGTCGCAAAAGTCCTTCCCTACAAGACCGGCAGAGACTCCAGAAACACCAGCTTTGAGGACAGAGGAACTGCCGCGATTCAGTCAAGAATGCTCGAGTGTGAGCGCGAAATTACAGAATACCTCGTGCGCAGAAAACTCTTGAGCCACAAAAATTATCTGGTCAAGGACGGCTCATTGGAGTACTGGAAAAAGTCCGGCCTTCCCTCACAGAATTACCGCTGGGTTATCGGCCTGTCCAAGAGCTTTAACCCTGAGGCCTGCACAGACATTCACGGCAAACCTGACCCGGGATATATCGCAGACCTTCCCGTCAACCACAGGACACAAGCCGCGCGCTACATGAACTCGAGCTTTTTCGGCGAGGCAAGGTTTGCTGTGTGGTACATCAGGCTTCACGACAGGAGACGAATGCGTTCGGCGTTTGACGGCATAGTGAAGGCAGAAAAGATGCTGGTTACCCGCGAAGAAATCGACTCGGGCTTCATGGACAGCAGCGAAATCGACACCCTGAGCGCGTATATCCTCAATGAACGCTGCCCCGTGTGCTACGGCAGTGATTCCAGATGGACGAGCCACATTTACCCCGTGTACCTGACGGAGAGCTGCATCAAGTCAAAATATATCAGCACAGAGAGCTTCCTGAATCTGTTCTGAGCTGAGTCTGGAGAGTGAGCAAACTTGCAGGAACGCACAAGACCAATCGGCAAAGTAGCAGCAATAGAGAAATCCCCAACAACAATGGACAGGTTCACGTTCTGGACTGACGCGGATACGAGGCTTCACGCGTTCGACATCGTGAAGGTTGAACACATTGACGGCTCATATACATTTGGGGCAATTGACCAGATTTCGCACATCACTGACGCACCGAGCTTCCTGACAAGCTACATATCGAGCGATTTCGGCAACCCTGAAGCACAGCCCCCAACGCTCAGGGTCAGCATGAATTACGCGGAGGCTTCTGTGTCGTTCAACACGAAGAACATCTACACCCCCGTACACAATGACGCGCCGGTCTACTTGGCCTCGCCGGAGGAAATCACTCAGGCTTTGGGCTTGGGCATGGTGAAGAATCCCGTAGTCTGCGGTTCACTGACAATGTACGGAGGCACCGTCGACGAGATAACCCTGCCCGTTAAGGTGAACGCTGAATTTCTGCTCGGACCCGAAGGAGCGCACCTGAACATTTCGGGAATCTCGGGGCTTGCGGCCAAGACTTCTTACGCAATGTTCCTGATGAAGGCTGTGCAGGAACAATATATGCGTCTAAGGGATGAGGGCAGGACTGCGGCTTTCGTGATCTTCAACGTTAAGGGCCGGGACCTGATGGCCATAGACAGACCTAATGACTCTCTTGACGACAGGGAACGCGCAAAGTATCAGGCACTCGGCTTGAGTTCGGAGCCGTTCAGGAACGTAAAGTACTACATACCGTATTACCGTCAGAGGCAGAGCACGTATCTTTCCTGCGGGGACATTGACGAGTATATTTCCTGCTCGCAGCTCCTGAAGTTCAAGTACTGCTACGAGTCCGACCGTGAAAGCCTAGACATGCTGTTTACGGACATTGACGACCCTACGCAGAGCATGGACTCAATCATCAGCAAGGTGCTCGACAAGGATGACCCGGACTTCAGGGATATCGGCACGTGGGAAGGTTTCCGTGAGAAGATTGACGAATTGTCGCAGAGCGCGAGGGCTTCGGGGCGGACTCCGGGTGCAATATCGGCCCTGAGCTGGAGGAAGTTCAAGCGGATAATCGACGCAGCCACGAAGAACGACGAAATGTTTGCGAACAGGAGCATATCCTCCCAAGCTGAATGCCGTCTTGCGGACGAACTCATGAGGCTTCACGCTGACGAGGTCATGGTGATAGACATTGCCAAGCTCCCGGAGGACAAACAGGCTTTCGTTTTCGGGGACGCACTGAGGACGATATACAACCTGAAGCTTGGGGAGTATGACGGTGAGCGGGGTGTGAATCCTCCGTCGAGAATAATAGTGTTCATCGACGAGCTGAATAAATATGCCTCAAAGGACGCTCCGAGAAATTCGCCGGTCCTGCGCGAGATTCTGGACATCACGGAACGTGGCCGCTCATTGGGAGTGATTATGTTCGGTGCTGAACAGTTCAGGAGCGGAGTGAACAGCAAGGTTACGGGCAACTGTGCGGTACAGGCTTACGGGCGTACGACATCAATCGAGGCAGCCGGGAAGGAATACGCGTATTTTTCCGGGACGTACAGGAATATTCTTGCGCGGCTTGAACAGGGGGAATATTTGCTGCAGAGTCCCGTGTTCAGGTCATTGCTGAGGGTGAATTTTCCGCGTCCTGTGTACAGGCAATTCAACGACTAGGGGAGCTGAAATCATGAAGGAGAATATTACGATAGGTGCGCACATTCTGGAGAGCTTGACTACGGGAATGTATCAGGACTCGAGGACAATTTTCCGTGAGTATATCCAGAACTCTTGCGACGCTATAGACGAGGCGGTGAAGGCGGGAGTCATTGCTGAGGGCGAAGGGGAAATCAGGATAGAGCTTGATGCTGAGTGTCGGAACATCACCATTGAGGACAACGGGACGGGGATTAGCGCGAAGGATTTTGTGCGTGTGGTTGGGAATGTTGCGGACTCGGACAAGATTCAGGGTGAGAGCCGGGGCTTTAGGGGTATAGGCCGTCTGTGTGGTCTGGCGTATTGCGGGACTCTGGTCTTTACGGCCAAGTACAGGGGCGAGGGTGTAGTGTCGCGCTTGAGGTGCAGCGCTGAAGTTCTGAGGCAGCTTTTGGGTGAGAGGGACAGCGGGATTAAGAGGTACACGGCTTCGGAGGTGCTGAAGTTTGTGAATGAATTTGAGGCTGAGGAGACCGAAGACGTTGACGGGCATTTCTTCAGGGTGGAGCTGATTCACATTAACGACGAGAACACTGAGCTTCTGGACGAGGCGAGGGTGAGGGAATATTTGTCGTTTGTTGCGCCTCTGCCGTACCACGTTGGGTTTGCGGAGTACAGGTCAAAGATTCACGGGCACGCGAAGGGGCTTGGCCAAAGGATAGATGAGTATGATATTTTTCTGAACGGCGACCAGTTGTTCAAGGACTACACACGGACAATCCCCACCAGCAAGGGCAGTGATGAAGTCTTTGACCTAGAATTTCACGACTTCCTGAACTCTGACGGCAAAATTTCGGCGTGGATTTGGGTCGGAATATCCCGCTTGAAGGCTCAGATAAAGGCTAAGGACTGCCCTATGTGGGGAATAAGGCTCCGCAAGGGAAATATTCAGGTCGGCAATGAGTACACCATGAGTAGATTTTTCGAGGAGGACAGGGGCAACAGATACTTCATAGGGGAAATCTTCTGCGTATCCGACGAACTGATACCGAACTCAAGGCGTGATTATTTCGTCGAGAACAAGGCCCGTATAGATTTTGCTGAACAGGTCAAAGAGTACTGTGAAGAACTCTCTGATCTCTACAGGGCGGGCTCAAAGCTCAACAGCTCCTACGAGAAGTTCAAGAAGGCAGACGGCAGAATTATAGAGCTTGAATACAGGCTGCACAAGAAATATTTTCTCGATGACGCGAGCAGGGAACAACTAGAGGCAGAACTGAAGGAGGCCCGTGAAGAAGCTGCAAAACATAAGGCAGATTTTGAGCGTGCAGAAGCGATGAACGAGAATACACGTAAAATTGCCGGGCAGATAAAATCGCATATACGTAATTCTACGGACGGGGGGGGGGGGCATGGTCATAATACCAAGAAATACAGTAAACATGAGCTTTCCATTCACCAAAAAGTATTCGGAATAATCTCGGACGAACTAGGAAAGACTGCCGATAGCGTAATACTCAGAATTAAGGAAGGGCTCGGCCTCGAATGAACCGCAGAGTCCTCCTCCTGGAACCTCCCTACAAGAATAAATATCCCCCGATGGGCTTGATGAAGCTCGCAACATACTTCCGGCAGTGCGGAGACAACGTGAGATTCTTCAAGGGCAGCTTGAGAGATCTCGGGCTCTCCCTGCTCTGTGAGGAGTTCATCAACAGAATCAACACCCCAGCCTTCAGCCGTTACCTCCCACGCTTCAGGGAATACATCAAGACCGGCAAATCTTCCCTCCTCGAGGCAATCCCCAACTTCTTCGACCTCAGCCGCGAAAATCTCATCATGAACTTCCGCAGACGTTTCCGCCTACACGACTACCCAAAGTTTGACGTGATAGCCGTAACTACACTCTTTACCTTCTGCTGGAAAGAGACTATCGACACAATCAACGACGCTAAAGAGTTCCTCTCACCTCAAGGCCGCATGCTAGTCGGGGGGGTCGCTGCCTCACTGGTCCCCAACGAACTCACTCGAGAAACAGGAATAGCCCCAATAGCCGGGACTCTCAGCAGGCCGGGAATGATTGACCCGGACAACACAACAATAATCGACGAACTTCCGCAGGACTACTCGATACTTGAGGAGACCCCATACACTTACGAGTCCCACGACGCTTATTTTGCCTACACAACTCGCGGCTGTATAAGGCACTGTGAGTTCTGTGCGGTGCCTATCCTTGAGCCGGAGTACAAGAACTTTTCGGGCATCTCGCAACAAATCGCATACATTGATGAACACTTCGGACAGCGCAAAGACTTATTGCTCATGGATAATAACGTCTTGGCCTCAGACAGGTTTGACGAGATTATAGACGAGATAAAACTCTGCGGGTTCGCGAAGAATGCATCATACCTTCCGCCAGACGAGTACAGCATAGCAATAAAGAATCTCAGGGAGGGTTACAGTATTCGGGCATACATCAGAAAAATTCTCAGGCTCTACGACTCCGCATCACGAAAGCTCACGGACAGGGAGGCCGGAGAGTTCTACATTTACCGCGAGAACAACGGACTTCTTTACCCTGAGACAGCCTCACCAGAAGCCGTGCTCAGAGCCGACGAATACTTCAGGCCTCTGTGGGAAAAACACTTCAGGCCGGTCAGACGAGCGCGCTACGTGGATTTCAATCAAGGCATTGACGCGAGACTAATCACCGACTCGAACATGAGGAGGCTGGCGGAAATCAACATACGCCCATTGAGAATCGCATTCGACCATTATTCGCAGAGGGAGATATATATTCGTGCCGTGAGGACAGCTGCAAAATGGGGCATAGACAACCTGTCGAACTACCTGCTCTACAACTTTCGGGATGAGCCGGACGAGTTGTACAAGCGCATGAAGATCAACGTTGACCTGTGCGAGGAACTTGACGTGAAGATTTATTCATTCCCGATGAAGTATCACCCAGTGAGGGACCCGGAGTATTTCCGAAACAGGGACTACATCGGCACGCACTGGAACAGGAAATTCATCCGGGCAGTTCAGGCGGTGATGAACTCGACGAAGGGGAAAATCGGGAGGGGCAGGGAGTTTTTCTTTGCGGCATTCGGAGGGGACATTGAGGAGTTCCACGACATTCTCTACATGCCGGAGACGTTCATAATCTACAGGGAGAAGTACAAACACACTATGGCTGAAGAGTGGCGGAGGAAGTTCTATGCACTCAGTGATGAGAATCTCAGCGAGGCCAAGAGAATTATTGAGCAGAACGTGTTCACTCCCGAAGTGATTGACGGGGCGAGCCGGGAAGTCCGGGAAGCCCTGAAGTATTACTGCCTTGACCGTGAGTGATTGTGAGGGGTAAGGGTGAAGTGTGGCGGTTCTGGCGGAATGCGAAATTGTCGGGGCGGGCTGTGAGGGCCGCGAAGTCCTAGAGTGTTACTATCTTGACCGTGAGTAATTGTGAGGGTGAAGTGTGGCGGTTCTGGCGGAATGCGAAATTGTCGGGGCGGGCTGTGAGGGCCGGGAAGTCCTGAAG
>JAFPZI010000088.1 GCA_017417365.1 Synergistaceae bacterium | reverse complement strand
TGCTCTAAGCCTATTAGTATAGCACACTCCGGCATAATTTTCACCCGCTTTCCCAATGATATTTACAGATTTTCGGGGTAAGTGCATAAGTTTTTGCGCTCTATATCCCTACAGAATGTATTTCGGTGCTTGTCCGTACATTCTTTAATGTCTGCATGGTCTGAGGGAAATTTTATCACTGGTTAAGAATCTGAGGATTGTAGAAATTTACGATAGGATTGATGCATGAGGGAAATAATAGAACATGTTCTATTTTTGCGTGAGTTGATGGGTCGGCTTCATGGGTACATGTGTGAGAAAAATCCCCAAGACCCGCTATAATATCAGCACCCATTCTTGAGGAGGGATAATTTATGGTACGCAGAATAACCTGCACCGACGTTGACGGCCTTGCTGGAGGCACGGGAATCGCCCACGTTCACCACGTCGTAACGAAAGACGAACTCTACGGACACGGCAGACTCTACGCCCGAGTAGTCCTGCCCCCCGGGTCATGCGTCGGCTGGCACCAGCACATTCACGACACCGAACCCTACTACATACTCAGCGGAGAGGGGGACTTCTACGAGTCCGCCACAGGAGACGGCGAGCGCACAAAGACCCGCGTCCATGCCGGAGATGTCTGCGTGATTCCTGTGGGATATTGGCACTGCCTCGAGAACACTTCAGATTCAGACCTCGAGTTCATGGCGTTAATCTACAATGAACCAGGTTACGACAACCGCCAATAATGAAACGCTGAGTAATATTGACATTGAGGCCGGATATTTGCTAAGATTGTTAGGCTGTTAATTCACAGATAATAACTAGAGAAGGGAGGAAAGTGCAGAAAACTTGTTGTATATTAATGAAGTTTTTTGCATTGCTCTGTGCCAACAATTAATCAGTTAGTGCGTCTTGGACGTGAAGAGAAAAAGTCTAAGAGTAATTCACCGGCATTGCAGGGGAATCCGGCCCGCAGAGGAGTCTGCACCCGAGTTTACACGATAACCCCCAAGAAGCCGAACTCAGCTTTGCGCAAAGTCGCCCGTGTGAGACTGACGAACGGAATCGAAGTTACGTCATACATTCCCGGTATCGGCCATAACCTTCAGGAACACTCAGTAGTGCTCGTGAGGGGCGGACGTGTCAAGGACCTTCCCGGTGTGCGCTATCACATCATCAGGGGAACACTTGACTGCGGAGGGGTCGAGAACCGCAGGAGAAGCCGCTCGAAGTACGGTGCACGCAGGCCTAAGGCTAACTAGCAGGAGGGTGTGAATTATGTCGAGGAAAGGACACATCAAGAAGCGTGAACCTCAGCCGGATATTCGCTTCAACAACCCGGCGGCAGGAAGATTCATCAGCGCATTGATGCAGGGAGGAAAGCGCAGCACAGCCGAGAAGATATTCTACGGTGCCCTAGACGGAGCTGCGGAGAAATTGGGCGTTGAACCGTTCGAGGTCTTCGAGACAGCAATGAAGAACGTTACCCCGAACATTGAGGTCCGCCCCAGACGTGTCGGCGGTGCAACGTATCAGGTGCCGGTGGAAGTTACGCCGGAACGCGGAGTACAGCTGTCTATACGCTGGATAGTGTCATTTGCCAAAGCCAAAAAGGGTATGCCCATGAGTGAAAGATTAATGCGAGAATTGATGGATGCCTACAAGAACGAAGGAGCTTCTATCAAGAGGCGCGACGACACTCACAGGATGGCCGAAGCTAACCGGGCATTTGCGCACTATCGGTGGTAGCACAAGAATCTAAGTTATTGCAGGTGTAAATTTTTGCAGGATATTTCTAGAGTCCGTAACATAGGAATTGCCGCACATATCGACGCAGGAAAGACTACGACGAGCGAGAGAATCCTATACTATACGGGCAGCAATTACAAAGTCGGCGAAGTTCATGAAGGCACGGCTACTATGGACTGGATGGAGCAGGAGCGTGAACGTGGAATAACGATTACGAGTGCTGCTACTACGTGTGCGTGGAAGGATTGTACTATCAACTTGATTGATACGCCAGGCCACGTGGATTTTACAGCCGAAGTAGAGCGGTCAATGAGAGTACTTGACGGAGCTGTGGCGGTGTTCTGCGCGGTAGGCGGTGTAGAACCTCAGTCGGAAACGGTGTGGCGTCAGGCGGACAAATATCACGTTCCCCGAATAGCGTTCGTGAACAAGATGGACAGGATTGGGGCGGATTTTGCCTCAGTTGTGAAGGCCATACATGAGAGGCTGGGAGCAAACGCCGTAGCCGTACAGCTTCCGATTGGAGCAGAGGACGACTTCGCCGGAGTAGTAGATCTGATTGAGCAGAAGGCCTATTATTTCTCGGGGGTACTTGGCCAGGCCCCGGCAGAGGGAGCGATTCCCCCGGAGCTTGCGATGGCGGCAAAAGAGTGAAGAGACGCGATTATTGAGGCGTTATCCGACTTCAGCGACGACATCATGACACTCTATCTTGAGGGTAAGCCGGTCAGCAGTGAGCTAATCCGCAAGACAATGCGCGAGGCAGTTATAGCGTTGAAGGTAGTGCCGGTGTTGTGCGGGTCAGCGTTCAAGAACAAGTGCGTTGAGCCCCTTCTAGACGCTGTAGTGAACTACCTGCCTAGCCCGCTGGACATTCCGCCGGTCAAGGGAGTATCACCCACGAACCCCGACGAGGTTATCGAGCGTCATAGCAGTGTCGACGAACCTTTTGCAGCATTAGCCTTCAAGGTAGCGGTTGACCCGTTTTTGGGGAAATTGTTCTTCCTGAGGGTGTATTCTGGGAAACTGGAGAAGGGGAGCGTTCTCTACAACCCCGCAACAGGTCAGCGTGAGAGAATTGGCCGAATCATGAGGATGCACTCGAACAAGCGCGAGGACATTGACTCGATGGAGGCCGGAATGATTGCCGCAGTGCCTTCGCTGAAGAACACCAAGACCGGCGACACGCTTTGCGACGAGGCCAACCCGATAGTTCTCGGAAGTCTTGAGTTCCCTGAACCCGTAATCTCTCTGGCAGTTGAACCTGCAACACAGAACGACAAGGTAAAATTGTCGAAGGGGTTAATGGCACTGGCTGATGAGGACCCGACGTTCAAGGTCCACACCGACGAGGAGAGCGGCCAGACGGTAATTTCCGGGATGGGTGAGTTACACCTAGAGATTATCGTGGACAGGCTCAAGCGTGAATTTGGTGTTGATGTCAAGGTCGGCAACCCGCAGGTAGCGTACCGTGAGGCAATCCGCAAACCTGCTCGGGCTGAAGGGAAGTATATCCGTCAGTCAGGCGGCAGAGGTCAGTACGGACATGTTGTGTTCGAGATTGAGCCACTGGAGGGCGGGAAATATGAGTTCGAGGACAAAATCGTCGGCGGCGTAATACCGAAAGAGTTTATTGCTGCAGTCGAGAAGGGCCTCGAGGAAGCTATACAGTCAGGAGTTCTCGGAGGCTATCCCGTTATCGGCGTGAAGGTTGCGCTTGTTGACGGAAGTTATCACGAGGTGGACAGTTCTGAAATGGCGTTCAAGATTGCGGCCTCAATGGGCTTCAAGGACGCTATGAAGAAGGCAGACCCCGTATTGATGGAGCCTGTTATGTCGGTAGAGGTAGTAACGCCTGAGGATTATGTAGGCGACGTAATAGGTGATCTTTCTGCGAGGAGGGGCCGAATTGACGGAATGGACATGAGAGCAAACGCAAGGATTATCCGGGCTTTTGTGACGTTAGTCGGGATGTTCGGCTACGCAACGGACTTGAGGAGCAAGACTTCCGGCCGAGCGAATTACTCAATGCAGTTTGACCACTATGAACAGACTCCTGCAGAAGTCAGTGAAAAGATTTTGCAGGGCAGGATATAAACATTACACAAAGGAGAGATATTCTTTATGGCAAAGGAAAAGTTTGAGCGCACCAAGCCTCACTTAAACATTGGAACGATTGGACACATTGACCACGGCAAGACGACACTTACGGCAGCAATCACGAAGTGCTTGGCCACCGAGAATTACGCAGAGTTCACGGCGTATGACATGATCGACAAGGCCCCCGAAGAGAGGGAGCGCGGAATTACGATCAACATTGCCCACGTTGAGTACCAGACGGACAAGAGGCACTATGCGCACATCGACTGCCCCGGCCACGCC
>JAFPZI010000087.1 GCA_017417365.1 Synergistaceae bacterium | reverse complement strand
TCTCGGGAGTGCTTGGGACGGCTTCAGACAGAAAATCGGCGACATGTTCAGCCCCATCGTGAGAGAAGGAGTCGAGAAACTCACGGCGGCTCTATCGTGGCTGACTGACATTATGAACAAGTTCCCGAAGGCCAGTGAAGGCGTCGTTACTGTCCTGACTGTCCTTGCGGGAACTCGCGTGCTAACGAACGTTGTGAACATCGGCAAGGCTCTCGTTAAGTTGCCTGGTGCGTGGTTGGAGGCTCGAGCGGCTGCGCAGTTGGCGGCGAGTGCTGCGGGAAGTGCGGCGACACAAACGGGGGCGGTTGCTGCTGCGACTACTACGTGGGGAGCCGGACTCTCTACGGTAATGGGGTGGCTTGGCCCGATACTCGCAATAACTATCCTGATCTGGCAGAACTGGGAGAAAATCACGGAGTGGGCGGAGAAGGCCGGTAAAGCAATAATGAGTGTGGACACCGGCAAGATTGAGGCGGCACGTTCTGGTACACTCTCACGCTCGGACCCAGATTACGGCTTGGCAGTGATGAACTCAACATACATGCTACCAGCAACCAAGCACGCCGCAGGAGGCATCATGACCGCTCCGCACGTGGGACTTGTTGCCGAAGCCGGACCGGAAGCGATTATCCCCCTCAGCGACAAATCCCGGGGCATACCGTTACTGATGAGGGCAGCAGAAATTCTCGGGGTGAGTGAGAAGGCACAGACCTTCCGGGAAATTTCGCAATCCCCGGGAACAACGCAGACATTCCGAGAAATCACACGGACCGGCCAAGACCGGCAATCCTACACAGTAAGGGAGGCGGGGGAATATGTCAGCAGGGACAATAGCTTTCTGGTGGAGCGCAGCAATAGCACTAATCCTGCTATGGTTTCAGGGCCTCCGATAAACATAAACATTACCGCCACAACTCAGGATGAACAGGGCTTGGCCTCCCGGATAGCTGAGGCAGTGAGGCAGGCATTGACCGGTATTCTTGAGGAGCAGGAGAGGCTGAACTATGGGGCAGTATAGGACAGTAAGCGGGGACACGTGGGACCTGATCGCGTACAAAGTTTACCCGAAGCACGGACGAGAACGCCTCATGAGCGCATTAATCGGGGCGAACCCCCAGCACATTAACACAGTAATTTTCCCGGCAGGAATCACGCTCAGCATTCCCGAGCCGGACATACCAACACCAAGAACTTTACCGCCATGGATAGGAGAATGAGAAATGGATACGAAGAACTTCAAGGCAAGTGAATTTGCGTGCAGGCACTGCGGTGAGAACAAGATAGATGACCGGGTGCTTGTGATGGCGCAGACTATCAGGGACGCATTAGGGGTGCCAGTGCGGGTGAACTCAGGGTACAGGTGCCCCACACACAACGCTAACGTTGGAGGGGTGAAGGGGAGCAAGCATACATTAGGAAAGGCAGCGGACTTATCGTGTTCACTCGGGAGCGCGAAAATGTTCGAGACTGTGAAGGCCCTCAAGGCAGAAGGCAAGTTGCCTGATCTTGATTACTGCATAAAGTACCGAACGTTCATACACATAGACTGCGGTGGCAAGCGTAAGAGTCTGTGGGAAGTGAGGGGCTAAATGGATGACTATATCGACTTAGGGTTTGGAGTGTTCGGAGGGGTGCTGTCGTGGTTTATCGGGGGGCTTGACGGGGCGTTGAAGATACTCGTAGCGATGATGATAGCCGACTACATTACCGGCCTCATGAAGGGATATATTCACGGTGGGCTGTCGAGCAGTGAGGGGTTTCACGGGATAGCTAAGAAGGTGTGTATGTTCCTGTTCGTGGGAGTTGCGAACATAATTGATAACGAGCTGCTTGGGCGAAGTGAAGTCTTGAGGGACGCGGTGATTTTCTTCTACATAGCCAATGAGGGCTTGAGCATCACGGAGAACGCTATAGATATTGGTCTGCCCGTGCCAGACAGTGTGAAGGGGAAGTTCAAGGAGTGGGTGCACAAGGACTCAGAGCTTGCCCAGACGGATAGCGACCGACAGCACCCACAGGAAGAACGCTAAGGGAAGTCCTACCCCGCAGAAGATGGCGGTAAAGGTCATGAAGTGTGAGAGGAGTTTATCATCTTCCTTCTTGCGGACTAATCTATCTCGAAGATTCATTCTTTCACCCCCTGACTGCTAGGTACACCTGCACTCCAGCCACAATTATTGCGGACAAAGTTACCGACAGCCCCATCAGCGTAAACACACAGCCGAGTACTCTCTCTCTGCTGCTTAAGCGTTCGGTTATGTCTCCGATTGCTATTGTGAAAGTGTCTGCGAACCCTTCAGTTTTTGCGTTGATGGCTTTGACTTCCCCGCGGATTTCGGCAATCTCACCGCGTATTTCAGCTATTTCTGCCCTGTGCCGTGCCTCACTCTCCGACATCAGCGCACGGATTTCCCTCATCGTTGCCTCTAATGTATCTTTGCGCACGTATTCTTCACTCATGACTTCACCCCCAGCAAAATTCACTTCAGGAGCACAGCAATCAGGACCTGTAACGGGACATACACGGCCAAGAACGCGAACACTCCCCGCAGAACATTACGGTTGACGTCCCTGCGGTTTTGAGCGAGCCAGTCCAGCTGTTCTTTGGAGCGAGGCTGAGATTTTGCCCACTCCAAGCGTTCACGGAATGTCATTGCTATTCACCTCACTATCTGAGATACAGCGTCAGGCAGACCTGAACTGCGCAGATTAAGACAGCTATAAGTATTGCCCAGCGAGTAATACTCTGGCTCTGGGAGGGCTTCATGTCGTCAATCCGTTCTTTCAGGTCATTTATCGCAATCACTGTTACGTCTTACGGCTTCATCAAATACTTCTTTACGCACATATTCTTCACTCATGACTTCACCTTCTGTTGGGATGTGATAATTATACCATGCAGGCAAGAAACACCCTCATACACATAGTCTACGAGGGCAAGGACATTTCCAGAGACATTGCACCCTTCCTGCTGACGTTCAGCTTCACCGACAACGAAGGAGGGAAAGCTGATGACTTGGCCCTCACC
>JAFPZI010000086.1 GCA_017417365.1 Synergistaceae bacterium | reverse complement strand
CTGTTCTACGGAGCTATCTCGGGTTCGGGCCCCGCAACTAGTGCCGCAGTTGGAGCCATGACTATACCCGTGTTGACTGAGCTCGGTTACGACAAAGATTTTTCCGCGTGTATGATTGCGACCGCCGGAAGTCTCGGTGTGGTTATCCCTCCGTCGATACCGTTCGTTCTGTTCGGGCTGGCAACGGGAGCTTCTGTGGGGAGCTTGTTTATCGCCGGCATAATTCCGGGAATCCTGATTGGGTTATGCCTGATGATGTATGCTTGGGTTTTCTGCAGGCGCAACGGTGAGGACAAGGAGAAAGTCCGCGCCAACTACGAGAAGATTAAGGCACAAGGTTTCTGGAAGTTGTTCGCTGACTCATTCTGGGCTCTGGTGTCGCCAGTGATTATTCTCGGAGGGATATATTCAGGCCTCACGACCCCGACCGAAGCCGCGTGTATCTCGGTGTTCTATTCGCTGTTCGTGAGTCTGTTCGTCTACAGGACAATCAAGCCCTCAGAAATCTGGAGCATCATTATCGACTCAGTGAAGGGGTACGCGCCTCTATGCTTCATTCTTGCGGTTGCTACGGCCTTCAGCAGAGTCCTAACACTTCTGCGCGCTCCTCAAGACATTTCCGCCTTCATGGCTGTACATATCTCGTCGCCGTCGTTGTTCCTCTTGACAATTGTTGCGCTGTTCTTCCTTCTGGGTATGGTCATGGACACTGGACCGGCAATAGTCATAATGGCCCCAATCTTCATGCCGACACTGCAAATGCTCCACATCAGCATAATTCACTTCGGGGTGATTCTGGTTGTGTGCCTCGCAATTGGTCTGGTAACTCCTCCGTTCGGCCTCAACCTGTTTGTTACGGCCCCAATGGTCGGGACTCCAGTAATGACACTCGGACGCAAGACGATACCGTTCATCGGAGTATTCATGATAGCGGTGTTGCTGATAACATATATTCCTGCGTTAAGTTTAATGTTCCTATAGGAGGTAATACTATGAAGAAGTCTTTATGTCTCGTTGTGGCCTTGAGCGTTGTGCTTGGGCTGGTCTCTGCTGCTCCTGCTGCGTCGAAGGGTGAATTTCTCTACGTTATGGGTCATGGAGCTGCGGAGAACTCTATCGGTGATTTGTACTGCAAGAAGTTCAAGGAGCTCGTGGAGGCCAAGACTGACGGTGTGGTTGCTGTTGACGTGTATTCAGGGAATCAGCTCGGGGGTTATCCTGAGATGATGCAGTCGCTGCGTGATGGGGACATCGGAGGAATGATCTTCCAGCCCTCTCCGGCGGTATCGTTTGTGCCTGAACTGTCGGTGCTCGATATTCCCTATGCTTTCTTGGGGATGACTCAAGCTCAGATTGACAAGTGCCTAAATGACTCTGAGTTCTCGAAGATACTTTATGAGTCATTTGCGCAGAAGGGCTATAAGGTTATGAGTTTTGCGGAGGCGGCGACGTTCCGTGAGGTTACTGCGAACAAGGCAATCAAGACAGCGGAGGACTTCAAGGGCCTCAACATCCGCACCCTCGAGAACAACAACCACATAGCTTTCTGGAGGGCACTCGGGGCCAACCCGACACCCGTAGCGTTCAGTGAGTTGTACTTGTCGTTACAGCAGGGGCTTGTAGACGCTCAGGAGAACCCGTACGATACTGCGCTCAATGCCGGCTTCCCTGAGGTGCAGAAATACCTTATCGAGACTCACCACATACTGTACCCGAATCTTTTCGTGGTCAACAAGGCTCTCTATGAGTCAATGCCTGAGGACATAAGGGCGAAGTTCGACGAGGCAGCTGCGGAGGCCAAAGAGTTTGCTGTGAACCTGATGAAGGACAGTGCGGAGACCGACAAACAGAGGATGATTGCGGCAGGGATGACGGAAATTATTCTCAGTGATGAGGAGCTGGCCAAGATGAGGGATGCGGGGCTTCCTGTTGTGGAAAAGTTAGTGAGAGAGGCACTCGGGGACGCTGTTGTGAATGCGTTCATGAGTTCGCTTAAGCAGTAAGTTATGTGCTAAAATCATGTCCCCTCAGTCCAACCGGCTGGGGGATTTGTTGTATTGAGGGAGTGTAAATAATGAATCTAGACTTTTTCGTGGTGATGTCAAACTTAGTGAGCCTGTTCGTGTTAATCGCTGTGGGGTATTTGTCTGTGCGGTGCGGGGTCCTGAAGCTGGAGGCCTCTGCACCTTTTTCTGCGTTCCTGCTGAAGGTTACCTTGCCGTGTACGATATTCATATCGCTTGCACAGAAAGAATATGACCCTGCGTTTGTTCATGACAGCATGATAATTATTGCTGCCGGAATGATTGCGTATCCGGGGATGCTGTACTTGTCGCGTGTCTTGGCCAAGCCTCTTGGTGTCCCTGAAGGGTGCCGCGGGGTGTGGGCGTTCACGTGTGCGTACAACAACTGCGGGTTTATGGGTTTCCCGATAGCACTGGCACTTCTCGGGCCGGAGGGTCTTGCGCTTTCGGTGATGCTGAACATAACGTTCAACCTTACTGCCTACAGTCTTGGGGCAATCGAGATAGGTCGGGACAACCCCGGGCACAAAGCAGAGGGCTTGAACGTGAGGAGCGTAATCTTCAACGGGATAAATTTTGCGTTAGTGATGAGCTGGGTGTTCTACTTCGGGCGTCTGGAAGTTCCTGCGATGATTGCCGCCCCGATAAATTACTTGTCGAACATAACGACTCCGTTATCGATGGTGATAATCGGGATGGCCTTAGCTCGCAGTCATGGTGCGGAGGTCTTCACGGACCGATCCGTGTGGCTGTCGTCGCTGCTGAGGCTGATAGTGTATCCGTTGGTGTTGTGCGGGATAGTGCGTGTGGTTCCGTTGGGGAGCAACCCAATGGTAGGTGCGGTGTTTATCCTGATAATTGCGATGCCTGCGGCGAGTGTTACGGCTGTGTTGTGTGAGATGTACCATGGGAACATGGCATTTGCTGCGAAGGTGATGTTTATCCAGAACATATTGTGCATAGTTACGATACCGTTAGTGTGTATGCTGATAGGGTAAATGTGGTAAAATAGGGGCAGCGGTGAGGGAGTTAGCTACCCCCGCGGAACTACGTGAATTACACCCCTAACTTAGCGGGTAAACCACCAATCTACAACGAGAATGACGGTCTTCACGACCCAGTAGAACGCAGCGGCGATAATGTCAATCCTAGCAGGTGCATTCCGCCGCTGTTTCCTTTGGGCTTTCCGTTTAACCTTCTTCGGCAACCGTATTCACCTCAAATCCACAGGGCGGCTCCCCGTTGAATCGATGAACCCTGTTACTTCACCCGGGTCTCCATCGTGGGGATAATTATACCCCAACAACTGCTATAATGCCCCCATCACACACAGGAGGTACGCTACATGTTCACACTTGACCCAGACAAACTATATTTCTTCGACGGCGCAATGGGCACAATGTTACAATCACGAGGCCTCAAGCTCCGAGAAGTCCCAGAATCCCTCAACCTCACCAACCCCGAACTCATCACCTCAATTCACCGCGAATACTCCCAAGCCGGAGCCGACTTCCTAACCGCCAACACCTTCGGCGCAAACAGGTACAAACTCGCGAAATCCGGCTACAGCGTCAAGGAAGTCATAGAGTCCGCCCTAACCCTCGCACACCAAGCCGCACAATCCTCACGCATTGCCCTCGACATCGGCCCAACTGGACGCGTAATGGCCCCGCTCGGTGATGCCTCGTTCAGTGAAGTCTATGACGCAGTTGCAGAAATGGTCAGTGCCGCCAAAAATCTCGCTGACGTTATCCTTCTCGAGACCTTCACAGACCTCTACGAACTCAAGACAGCAATTCTTGCCGCCCGTGAGAACTCTGACCTGCCCATTTTCGCAACAATGAGCTTCGAGGAGTCGGGCAAAACGTTTTTCGGTGCAACGGTCGAAGCAATGACCCTTACCCTTGAGGGACTCGGTGTCTCGGCTCTCGGGGTGAACTGCTCACTTGGCCCGGCTCAGTTACTCCCGATTGTCCGACGGATCTGCGAACACTCCCCAATTCCCGTCATGGTCCAGCCAAACGCAGGCCTTCCAGTAATGCGCGATGGAGTCTCACACTACGACGTAACGCCCGAAGAGTTCGCGGAAATTTCGTGTGAGTTCGCAGGAATGGGTGTGAAGATTCTCGGCGGTTGCTGCGGAACTACCCCCGAACATATCGCAATGATGAAGAGTGCCGTGCTCGGGAAATTCGCCCACGCGCAAAAACTTGAAGTCTCCCATTGCACCGCCGTATGTTCTCCCTCGAGGGTCGTAGAGTTCGGCAAAAGATTCGTGGTCATAGGCGAACGTCTCAACCCTACAGGCAAGAAAATGCTTCAGAAGGCCCTGCGTGAGGGTGATACTGATTACTTGCTTCGTGAGGCAGTCAGACAGCAGGAACAGGGCGCGGACATTCTCGACCTCAACACCGGCCTTCCAGACATTGACGAACCCGAAGTCCTCACTAAGTCCCTCATAGAGATTCAGGGCATCGTGAATTTGCCAATACAGATAGACAGTTCCGACTACAAGGCCCTAGAGTCCGCCGCGAGAGTCTACAACGGTAAGCCACTCCTAAATTCCGTCAACGGCAAGCCCGAAAGCCTTGAACACGTCCTCCCGATTGCCAAGAAGTACGGTGCCTGCGTTCTCGGCCTGACGCTCGACGAACACGGAATCCCAGAGTCCGCAGAAGAACGCCTCGCCATTGCCAGACGAATCGTTGAGGAGGCAGAAAGACTCGGAATCCCTCGCCGTAACGTGTTGATTGACTGCCTTACTCTGACCGCCTCAGCCCAGCAAAAACTAGTTCCCGAGACACTGAAGGCTATTCGCTTGGTCAAGGATGAATTGGGCGTGTGCACAGTTCTTGGCCTCAGCAACGTATCTTTTGGACTCCCTAGAAGGCCGCTCGTCAATCGCACAATGATGACCGCCGCAATGATGCAGGGACTGGACTCAGCAATCATCAACCCCGGAGATTCTGACCTTCAGGAGACCCTTCACGCTTGGAGGCTCCTCACTGGGGACGAATCCGACATGCAGGAATATATCTCTTACTGCGAGGCACATCCGGCCAACAACGCATCAACTTCACAGTCCTCACAGAACACGGCCAAGTCTCAGGGCAGCATTAACACCGTAGAGTCTGCAATCGCTAAGGGCCTAAGAGAGGAAGCCGCAAACTTTACGCGTGAACTCCTCAAGACCAGCAAGCCACTAGAGATCATCGAGCATAACATAGTCCCTGCACTTGACTCAGTCGGCAAGGATTACGAGTCCGGGAAAGTCTTTCTGCCTCAGCTCATCAAGTCCGCTGAAGCAGCAAAGGGAGCGTTCAAGTCTGTCCCGAGCATCACTGCCACGACTGCGATCGAGAGAGCGGCCAACGCCTCCGCCCTCT
>JAFPZI010000085.1 GCA_017417365.1 Synergistaceae bacterium | reverse complement strand
TAGCCTTGACCGTGAACTTCAGCGGGAACAGGCAAAACGTACACGCAAGCCCTCACGCATTCCGGCCAAGACCAACAGGGAGCCTAAGCCAAAAGGTGCGTTCAAGAGGTTCAGGAGCAGCAGTGTGCAGGATGTTGGGCATGTGTTGAACGCGATGTGCCGAGCGTTGAAGGTTGAGCGCAGTGAAGTCGGTGCGATAAGGCTGAAGGATAACCATGTGATTGTGGAGTTGATGCCGTTAGCTGTGTCGAGGCTCGAGCAGGGGATAGCTGGGTTGTCGAAGTACGGATTGTTCCCCGACGAGGAGAAGAGGAGAAGGCATTAATTTTTTGGGACAGCAGACCGTGAAGAGCGGTCTGTTTTTTTGTCCGCGCATGTGAAATCATGTGTCCAGAAATGAAAAAGCAAAGGAGTTGTGCTACAATACTGCTTGCTTATAGTTGTAAATAGCACGGTCAATTTCTGTTGACCGCTCCTCTGCTTTATGCTGTCAATAATTATAGCATAGAGTGAGGCTGTCAAGTTGTACGTGCAAATATTTTCATGGAGGTAATAAGTCATGCGGAAATATTTATGGCTATTTCTTGCCCTCTTTGTGTTCTGCGCTGTTTCGTCAGGCGGATGCGGAGGAGGCAGCAGTAACAGCGGATTCAGCACCCCCGAACAGGACATACAGAGTCAGGACGTTATGCCCAACGTGCCGGACACACCAACAAGCACGGACAGCACTCCAACAACGCCGACTAACCCCACACCCACAACACCGAACAATCCTTCAACGCCCGATAACACACCTACAACGCCGGACAACCCTGCAACCCCCAATAACCCGTCAGCGGAGTTCAACATGAATGGGACATGGCGTATAGTTTCAGGCGAAGGACACGAAGACAACATCACCTTCCCAGAAAATAGCCACACTTACTACTACATTGAAGGCACTGCTCCTACGTTCGATATATCCGTCAGCAAGAACTCCGACAACGAATATTATGCGGTGAAACTGTCAGGAGAAGAGGTCGTCGAAGAAAAGAGAGGAAATTTCACAGTCTGGTTAATGCCGACCGGTGAATATACCATCGACAATCCACGAATCACGTCCGCCGGTACCTTTTTCCTACGGAGCTTTAATGGCTTCACACACCCAGAGGCTAACTATTATGTCTGCGATAATGTAAATATTATTGCGAATTTTTTAGCCAACAGGCATGAGGACTTCGATTTTGAACATTTCGAGGACTTAATTTACTTCAGAGCTGTCGACAACGATACAATCATTTTTCATGTCTCTGGCCATAGTATCTCTACGTATCGGCCTACTGGAATTGGCGCAGAAACTTATGAGGAAGTTACAATGACCCTCAAGCGCGTACAGTAATATTCTCAGTCATCATACGCGAACTCACATCAGGCCGGGGCAACACAGACCGGTCTTTTGTTTTGCCTGAAAGTATGCTTGACGTGTTAAGATAGCACCATCCATTTACGAGAGGGGTAATTAATCATGTTGGGCTACAACATCAAGAAATTGGGCTTCGGCCTCATGCGCCTTCCAAGAGTCGAGGGCAAAGACGACGTTATCGACATTGAGCAGGTCAAACAAATGGTCGATGAGTTCCTAGCCGCAGGGTTCACCTATTTCGACACAGCTTGGGCATATTCCGGCAGTGAAGAAGCTATCCGCAAAGCACTCGTTGAACGTTATCCCCGCGACAAATTCCAGCTCGCCACTAAGAACGCTGCGTGGATCAACTGCAAGACCCGTGAAGACGCTCTCGAACAATACCGCACTTCCCTCAAGAGGTCGGGAGCAGGATACTTTGACTTCTACCTCCTCCACAATCTCGGAGACTCCCGCACAAAATTCTTTGAGGACTTCGGACTCTGGGATTACTTCCTCAACGAGAAGAAAGAAGGCAGGATTAAGCATTTGGGCTTCTCCTTCCACTCAACACCCGAACAGCTTGAAGAGATCCTCACAAAGCACCCTGAAGCTGAGTTCGTCCAGCTCCAGATCAATTACGCAGACTGGGAGAGCCACGCTATACAGTCCCGGAAGTGCTACGAGGTCGCGCAGAAGCACGGCAAACCAGTAATCGTCATGGAACCCGTGAAGGGCGGGAACTTGGCCACACCTCCCGAGAGCGTCGCAAAGATCTTCAGGGACGCTGACCCACAGGCCTCGTTAGCGTCTTGGGCAGTCAAATTCGCCGCTGACTTGGACGGAGTTATGGTCGTCTTGTCGGGAATGTCCAACCTCGAACAAATGCGCGATAACTTGTCGTTCATGAAGGACTTCACCCACCTCACGCCAGAACAGAAGAGCGTAATTCAGGCAGCAAGCGACGAACTCGCAAGGATTCCTGTAGTTCCCTGCACAACCTGCGACTACTGCGCAAAAGTCTGCCCGATGAACATCGGAATCTCCGGGTCGTTCAGCGCACTCAACATGTACACCCTCTACGGGAATTATGCTCTTGCCCAGAACCGCGAGTACTTCGACGTAGTCATCAAGGGGCACAAGAAAGCCGGTGAGTGCATCAAGTGCGGGAAGTGTGAGTCGGTGTGTCCTCAGCATATCGAGATTCGCAAGGAGTTAGTGAGAGTCGCAGAGACTTTCAAGGCATAGCAGGACAAAAAATTATCCCCCTCGTCATAAGGCAAGGGGGGTTTCTCTTCGCGTTATCACAAAACTATTTTCTGTGGGTCTTGATGTGCCTCATAAGGATAAATATTCCCGCAGTACCTAGTGAGAGCAGCCCAGCTCCAGCAAGTGAAACAACTCCGCACGCAGGAAATCCCAGAAGCCAGAAAATTAATCTCGCAATATACAAGCATACTGACTGCCCAGCCTGGAAGAACCCGGCAACAAGTATTTTCCCGGCCAAGCTGTTAATCTTAAGCCCCATCATGTTGAACTCCTCGACCGCCGCTAAACCGTTCAATATGCCTAGTACGCTGCTGCTCACAGAACTTCCTGCGAAATCCCGCGTGAATGCGTATATCCGTCCGGCATCAGCACTGGTCAATTCGTCGGGCACATTCACCGCAAACACATAATAGCCGTCCTCCTTGACCGTGATTGTGTCGAGCTTCCACGCCAGCTTGTAGTTGTCCTTCGCTGCCTCGTCCCTCATGGCCTTTGTGGGTTCCTGAGGATCGCTGAGTTCTTCGGCGGTGAGCAGACGTATTTCGCTGACATCCACGCTGATTTCACGGGCAATATTCATCAGGACATCAGGGCTCAATTCTGCTACAGGCTCAATGATTCTCACAGGGAGTTCCGAGTCAATTCCGGCCGGAGCTACAAAATATCCCCAATACGTGGAGCCGGCCTCAAAGTATGCAGCAGTTACCACATATTGATCCTCTGGGACTGTGTAGTAGACTGTCCCGTCTGATTGTTCGTCTTCGTCGAGGTAATAGCCCGATATGTTGAACGGGATATAGCTTCCCCCTTGGTTGAACAGGCACTGAAGCGGAGCACCGGCAGCGTAGTACTTCTTGAAGGATGTGCAGAAAACGTAATATCCTGATTTGCTTACTGTTATTCTCGGCAGGGCAAACAGCATTCTCGCACTGTATTTAGAGATTGATTCAATGTCGTGCTCCGTCAGGGAACGTTCAGAAGCATCAATCGTAACTCCTTCCTCGTCAAACAGTGAATAGATTGCTGTATCAGTCCCGGACAATTCTTCTCTGAGCCTGCTGACAAATTCACTCGTGAGTTCCACGCGGCTCATAGTGCTCATGTCGGGAGTTATTGTGTTGCTGTCCGTTATGTCGTGGGCGTTGAGCGTCGTAACAATGAACTCTGCGCTGTCAGAACCTCCGGCAGAGTCATATGCAGTTATCGTTATCATGACATCTCCGGATTTCAGCTGCCCTATCACTGAGGCTGAATTGTCCGACGTAACTGATATGTACGGATTCGTCTCACTGGTGCCTGAAGTCTGAGCGGCTCCGTTTAGGGAGAACGTCATCTGCCACGACACATTTGCGTCCGCCTCAAAGTCGATACGGAACTCGTCTTCTGCCTTGATGAGTATTGAGGGGTCTGGTTCTGAAAATATTTCTGGGTTGCTTGTGGAGGAGAGGGTCAGTGCTT
>JAFPZI010000084.1 GCA_017417365.1 Synergistaceae bacterium | reverse complement strand
TGTCTTATACGGATATGGCCGGTGTTGAAGGAGGTTTTGCGGTCAACAACCTGAGCATGTCTGGCATGGTGAATATACGTTTCGGGACGATAATAATCCGGCCCAAGATATTAACGAGTATAATATCTCTTTCCGGCGTGTGCGATATAGAGTTCAGGGACGCACAGCTTCAGCTCGGGCGCACTATGAAGCTTGGGAATGGTTCATGTATGCTGACCCTTTCGCCCCCAGAAATCATCATGGAGAACATCAGGACGGCCGGAGAACTTTCGGTAGAGGGTTCTGTGTCGTTCAACCCACAGGCCATGAGGATAACCCGTGCGAGTGCTCGTGTTGTTGTGCCTGAAGAATTATCGCCTGCACTTGAAGCTATGAGAAATTTCCTGCCTCTTGTGCATGAGGGCGGGAACTGGTACCTTCGCCGGAATGACTAACTGGAGGTGAAAACATGAACAGCAGCGAGAACAAGAAGACTAGCATAATAATAATTTTTCTGGCGGCGGCTCTGAGCGGAGCAGTAACGGGGCGTTTATTGTCAGCCGGGATGAGTTACGCCCTTCACGAATTACTGCCCTCAAACGGGATGACTAATGCGCCCTTTTCCGTACAGGCCACTCAAGGCCCCGTGTCTGACACTGACCCAGGACTTGGAGCATTTGTCTCTGCAAACCCCTTCGGAATTTCCCCGCAGAAACCCGATACCCCTGCACCTGCACCTGAACCTGCACCAGAACCCAAACCTCCTGCACCTCCTTCAACACTTGATGACGTAACTCTTCGCGGGACATTGCCCGGAGTGGGAGCATGGTTTGAGAAGGACGGCAAAACCCACTTGGTCTTAGTCGGCAAGAACTTCGAAAAATGGCGCTTATTGTCTGTGAACTACGACCACGCTATTTTCCGCAGAGGCAGGAACAAGACCACGAAATACCTGACTTACGGCCCCCTTCAGGCCAAGCCCAAAGAGGCACCCAAACCCGCCCCGGCACCCAAACCTGCCCAAACACCCCAGCCCGGAGGAGTAGTCGCAGCCAGTGAGGGCCAAGAAGGCCAAGTCCCTGCGGAAATCGTCAATCAGCTCGTGCAGAACCCGTTTGACGAACTCAAGCGCATCCGTCTCCGCCCAAACGACAAGTCAGGCGGCCTCGAAGTACAATGGATACAGAACGACAGCATCCTTAAGCGCTTAGGTGTCCAGCGCGGGGACGTAATCAAGTCCGTCAACGGTATACCATTCACGAACATGGGCGACATTGCCAACTCGATAAATTCCCTCATGAACAGTGAACGCTTTGATGTGGAAGTTACGCGCGGGGGCAAACCTGCGGCCTTGAGGTACGTGGTCAGATGACGCATCATCACGGCTTTACGTTAATGGAGGTCCTAGTGTCTGCAATGATAGCAGGCCTCGTGATTACGGCAGGTTATCGTCTGATCGGGATGTCGTATAATTTATTGGGGCGTGTGAGCGAGGAACAGGCTCTCATAGCGGCCTCACAAAAAATCTGGCTCATGTTCCGCACCGACCCGGAAACACCCGACAACGGCACGGACACTGAGGAAAATATTACGTGGAGCACTGCTAAAATCTCAATGCCGGTCATTGAGGACTACGAGCTTAAGTGCAAGAAGGTAACAATCACACTAGCTTCCGGCCGTTCAACGATAATTTACGTGCCGGAATGAACCCCATTTGTATATCATGGAAATTGCTTGCTATAATATCATATGAAATGCTTAACATTAAGGGAATGGGGGAAATTAGGATTTGACTATGAGGAAGACAGCGATACTAATAATACTGACAGCGGCATTATTCTATAGTTCAGCAGGAGACGGAGCTACCCGCAGGACTAACAATCCGCCTCCCCAAACACCGCCCCAGTCAGCGCAGGGAGCGAGTGCTGCCACAGACATGACGCCAGAGGAGGAGCAGAACCTGATAGAGAGTGCCCGTGCCATGCGTAAGGCCGGTCTTGTGCAGTTCAACTTCAAGGATATGGATTTGGTGAGGTTTATGCGTTTCATGTCCGAGCTGCTGCAGGAGAATATAATAGTGCCTCCGAACGTCAACGCCAAGATAACGATAATATCCCCCCGCAAAGTAACGCTGAATGAATCGCGTGAAATCATGCTCTCTACGCTGCAAATGTATAATTTTTCGCTGCAGAACATGGGGAGCTACTCAATCGTGAAGCAGGGAGGGAACAGCCCATCGCCGAACGTCTTGCGTGGACGGTCAGGACCCGGTCCCGGTGAGGAGACAGTAACGTACATAGTGCCGATAGACTACATCACTATAGAGAGCGTAATTCCGGCCCTCCAGCAGTCATTTGGCCCTGCGTTAATCGTCCTGCCTGTCGGGAACGGAAAGGACATATTGCTTCAGGGTCGAGCTGTCGACGTGAACAAGGGAGTAGAATTACTGCGCAAGATGGACACCCCCAACAGCGCCAGACTTAGCCGGACGTTTGAGCTAACTCACGCTGACCCCGCGACAGTAGCTGCCCAGCTGAACGCCATAGCCGGAGCGAACGGACCCCTTCAAGGCCTGAACGCTATAGCCGATGCCCCCAGCAAGAAGGTAATAGTAGTCGGGAGCGTGAGTGCCATCAAGAAAGCCGAGAAGATCATAGCGGACCTGGACGTGGACGCGCGAGCCGGAGACTTTCACATTTACAAGCTGAAGAATATTGATGCCACAGCCGCCGCCGAACAGGTCGCAAAAGTCTTGGCCTCGACCGCTCCGATGTTGGGTCCCGACGCGGCCAAATTCCCCGCAACTGTAGTACCTGACGTAGCGACTAACAGCCTGATATTTGCGGCCACCCAGAGGCAGTATGATTCGCTTGTGCCTGTCCTAGAGGCTATTGACGTACAGCCTAAGCAGATACTGCTGCGAGGATTTATCGCGGAAATCAACGTGTCGAACTTGGAGAACAACGGCATAGACTGGAACATAATCGGCGGTCAGATGTGGGATAATCTGCTGATGGGGGGGAACATGACGCTCGGTGAAAGTTCAGTGCCTTCAACGTTTATGACGTGGTTCAGCGAAATGTCCAAGCAGCAGCACCTAGAGTACGACATTCACGGCAACACCTACCAGACGACAGTAACGGAGCCTTTAGGCCTGATGTACGCGACGATAGACCTGCTCAAGCGCTACAACGCGGTAAATATTCTCTCAGTGCCAAGATTAATGTGTATCGACAACAAGGAGAGCTCATTTCAGGTGGGGCAGGTAATACCTGTCTTGAAGGGAGCGACTTCTGACCTCAGCAACCCGAGCGCAGTCCAGAGCAATTACGACTACAAGGACACAGGATTAACGCTGACGGTAACGCCCCACATTCGGAGCGGAAATCTCGTAGCTATGGACATCAAGCAGACAACGGAGGACGTGATGACCCCCGCAGGAGTTCCCACGCCGATAACGTCTAAGCGCGAGGTCAAGACTTCCGTAGTAGTAGGGGACGGCGAGACGATAATTCTCGGAGGCATGATTAAGGAGACAGAAACATCAATGCGCCGGCGTGTTCCCGGGATAAGCTACATACCGTTAATCGGGGGCCTGTTCCAGAAAATCAGCAAGGAGAAACAGAAAGTCGACTTTGTGATATTCCTAACGCCTCAGATAATCGAGAGCCCTGCGGAGATGCGCGGAGCAACTGTGAGGACATCAGGATTTACGAGCCGCTTTATTTCTGGAGACCTGAACATGAACCCGACAACACTAATGCCTCCCGGGACCCGCCCCGAACTGTTGAGCGTAGACGTAAGCCCCGTAGAAGCTGACGTTGATGCGCGGTTCCGTGAGTTGTACCAGCGGAGCCTCAAGAGGAAGTAGCGGCATGGCAGAAGAAAGAACCCTTCCCCCGATGCCTGACGCTAAGGACGTGTCTGCGCTGTTGCCCGAAGGTTTCGGCCTTGACGTTCTGAGAAATGCGTCAATAGTGCCCCTGCGAGTAGATGACGGAGTGTTGATAATAGCTGCGTTGAATTTGTCCTCATGGGGTCAGGCACAGCTTTTGGGGAGTGCGTTGGGCTACCCAATAGACTTGGAGATCCGCGACGAGAAGGAAATATCCGGCCTTCTGCACACTCTTTACGACTTGAGGAGTGTAGCTGCTGACGAGGCCGCCAAAGGTATAGAGGGAATTGACGACCTCGACGACTTAACCCGCGAGGACATTCTCAGCGACAGTGTGGATGTTCCAGTTATACGCCTTGTGAACGGGCTGTTTGTCGACGCTCTGAAGCAGAGGGCAACGGATATTCACGTTGAGCCGTACGAGGACGAGGTGTTGATACGTTTCAGGATTGACGGGGTATTGCAGGACAGACTGAGATTGCCTCGCTCGAACCAAGCCCCGCTGACGAGCCGCATAAAAGTCATGAGCCGCATGGACATAGCCGAACACATGACCCCTCAAGACGGCAGAATCGGAATAACACTTGGTGATAGAGCTGTAGATGTCCGTGTTGGTCTGGTGCCGACGCAGTACGGAGAGAGAATAGCAATGCGTTTGCTTGACAAGGGCGGAGGTTTGTTGACTCTTGCGGACTTGGGCATGGAGGCCAGAGAGCGCGGAATAATGGAGGAGTTAATTCACCACCCTCACGGAATGATACTGTTCACCGGCCCCACAGGCAGCGGGAAATCCACGAGCCTCTACGCAATCCTTCAGGCTCTGGCCAGCCCCGACGTGAATATCATCACAGTAGAGGACCCCGTAGAATATGCTCTTCCCGGAGTGAGCCAGATTCAGGTCAACGAGAAGGCCGGAGTAACATTTGGTGCGGCTCTGCGGTCAATTCTGCGTCAGGACCCTGATATAGTGATGATTGGAGAGATGCGCGACTTTGAGACTGCACACATAGGGGTACAGGCCTCATTGACTGGGCACTTGGTGCTGTCGACCCTCCACACGAACGATTCAATCAGCGCGATAATCAGGCTAGTGGACATGGGGATAGAGCCGTACTTGGCCGCGAGCTGCATGATTGGTACAGTAGCTCAAAGGCTTGCGCGGAGGTTATGCCCTCACTGCCGGAGAGAGATAGCCCCTCCAGCTATGATGGCCTCACAGGGATTAACTCGGGCGTATGAGCCTGTAGGGTGCTCTCAGTGCCACAATACGGGTTATCGCGGACGCGTGGGACTGTATGAGCAGTTCGTGATTAACGAGGAAATTCAGGAGGCGTTTGTGAGTGGAGCTCCTGCGTCAAAGCTGAGGGAAATAGCGAGGAAATCCGGGTTCAAGACTTTGTGGGAAATCGGGTTAAGTGCAGTGCAGTCGGGTTTGACTTCCCCCGATGAATTAGCTAGAGTAGCAGGTGAGGATTAACGATGCCATATTTCGATTACACCGGCTACGACGCTAAGGGCAAGAGCACTAAGGGAACGATAGACGCGGTTTCGTCAATACAGGCTGTGGATGCTCTTACGGAGCGGGGAATAATAGTAGTTGACGTGAAGTTGGCGGAGGAGAAGAAGACTGGCGCGAAAATCCGTCTTCTGCCTCTGGAACAGCACATATTTTTCTGCCGAAGTCTAGCGTCCTACCTGAAGTCCGGCCTCCAGTTAGCTGATGCCCTGCGGATAATGTCCCGTCAGGCTCATGATAAGGCCATGAAGCCCGTGATGGAGAAGCTGTTATCGGAAGTTGAGGGGGGCCGGAAGTTCCACACTGCGCTTGCGGAAACTGGAGCATTCCGTGAAAGTCTGTGGCGCGTGGCGGAATCTGGTGAGCAGTCCGGGACGTTAATATCCGTCCTGAATGAGGCAGCTGACGAGTTCAAGCTCGAGGACGATTTACGGCGCAAGATTCGTGGTGCAATGACGTACCCAATAGTTATGGCGGTAGTAGGCGTTGGTGTGGTATCATTTATGCTGACCTACGTAGTGCCGAAGATTTCGGAATTGTTTGAGGACATGCACCAGACTTTGCCCCTGCCGACGAGAATATTAATCTCGCTGTCAAACTTTCTGAGCAGTTACGGATTATGGATGCTGCTGGCTTTGCTGATATTCATTGTGTGGGTGAAGCGTTCTGGCAGAAGTATTCAGATGCCGTTCATGAAGGGGATAACCGGCCAGCTGAATTTGGCGTTGGTGATGTCCCACTTGAGCACGCTGCTGAAGTCAGGGATACCGTTAGTGCAGGCGCTGAAGATGGCCTCGTCGATGGACGTACAGAAGCAGAGATGGCTTGATGCTGCCGAGATGGTGAAGGCCGGGCACAGGTTTGACAAGGCACTGGAGAAAATCGGCATGCCTGAGGAGACTGTGGCAGTAGTGCGTGTAGGAGAGATGGGCGGGGATTTGTCGGGAGCACTTGAGAACGTCTCCGAGCAGTCCCGCGAAATCGCACAGGGCAGGATGGAGCGTCTGTCTACGCTGATGGAGCCGATAATGGTGCTTGCTTTGGGGTTCACAGTGGGCTTTATAGTTCTGGCAATCTTAACACCCGTGTTCAACTTGGCCGGAATAGTCAGGTAAATATTATTAGGAGGTTATGTAACAGTTAGCAAAAACTTATAACTTGTTGTAATTCATCAAAATTTTTATAACTTAGAAAGGAGGTAACCGTTTACAGAAAAACTTACGTCTTCGCTAACGTATTGTGATATAATCCGCTATAATTGGTATCTCATTGAGAACTGGATATAGGCGGTTGGGCAGAGAAAATTAGAGGCGATAATCAAGCTGTTCTGGGGTTCTGTCTGCAAAATATCCAACCTTATCAGTGCGTAGAAGTTTATGTACCCGTACGTTAGCGGGGAATTTAAGCCTCCGGAGCGTTATACCAAACGTAAGTAGCTAGTCCCACCAGCAAAAGCGGACGCGTAGAACGAGGAAGGATGCTGAAAAGTTAATATATTGCAGAAATATATCAATTTTTTATAAGTCTTCTGTAACGGTAATACAATGAGGAACAAGAAAGTATTAATGTCTCACCGTTCAGGATTTACCCTGATAGAAATTATGGTAGTTGTGGTAATTCTTGGTCTGTTGTCAGCATTAGTAGTGCCGAACATCAGCTCCAACGTCTCAGAGGCCCAGCGCACAGCAGCACGGACCCAGATAAGCCAGATAGAGCAGGCCCTGGAGAAATACCACATGGACAACGGATTTTACCCTTCGACCGCGCAGGGTCTTGACGCTCTGGTAACAGCCCCGACGACTTCACCCGTTCCCCGCAGGTACGCAGAGGGCGGCTACATGAAGAAAGTACCTGAAGACTCATGGGGAAATCCCTACGTATACCGCAACAACAACGGACGGATCACGATAACGAGTTACGGTCCCGACGGTGAGGAAGGCGGAGAAGGGGTCAACGCTGACATCACGAACTATGACTAGGCGCGGAGGTTTTACGCTCCTTGAGATAATGATTGTAGTGCTGATTACGGGGATGATGGCTTCAATAGCCCTTCCCCGTTTGTCGTTCTACGTGGAGCCGCGAGTGGCAGTGCTCCAGAGAATGATGGAGGAGGCCGGAGAAATGGCGTTGTCTGGAACTACAGTAAGATTGTCTATCAAGGAAGAAGGCAGTACACGTCATGGTCCGATTGTTGCGGAGGGCTATCTCAAGCGGGAACTTCCGGAGGACAGTCTGAGCGTATTTCTCGGTACGGCAGGGAATAAGCCGGAAGTTCTTGAATGGCGGGAAATTGAGCTTAAGAATATGCCTGACGGTGAGAACTGGAGGTTTGACCCTGAGGTGATATATTTCTTCACTGATGGTTCATGCACTCCGGCACGTATAACATACACACAGGACGTTTACGGCAGCGAGGAAGAACACTATATTCTGACGGTAACGGGTTATTGTATGGAGCTGGCCTCCCGAAATTAGCAAATACTCAGGGCCGCGTGTAATCTGGTATAATCGCATAAAATTCACATAAGGCGGTTAAAACATCAATGGGCCAAATACAAATCATAGTCGAAGGAATGACTGCGAGCGGCAAATCCACAATCGTTAATCTACTTTCCGAACGCTTAGGGTTCAAGATTATGCCAGAGGAGTTCCGGGACCCGTTAGACCTTTTGAGCCGGTTTCATTACGACAAGGAGAAATGGGCGTTCCCTATGCAGCTGAACTTTCTGGTAACTCGTTTTGCGCAGTATATGTGTGCCAGCGAGGAGAATGAATACATTCTGGACAGGAGCATATTCGGCGATAAGGTGTATGCGATGCTGTATTACCGTGCCGGGGCGTTTCGGGACAGCCAATTTGGGTGCTACTTGACGCTGTATGACGCACTGTTGAGGTACGTGAAGCTGCCGAGATTGCTGGTGTTGGTGCGTTGTGAGTTCGGCGAGATAATGAGGCGTATTCGTGAGCGGGGCCGTCAGGACGAGATAGACGCAGTGGTGGACTATTGGAGGAGCCTGTATGATGCGTACATGCCGTTCTTGGACTTTGTGAAGTCTGAGCTGCCCGGGGACCTGAACTATATAGAGCTTGACCTGTCGGACCCTGCATTTATCCGCACGCCGTCAAAGGTTGATGAATTTCTCGGTTGTGTGAAGTCATTCTTTCCAGAGCGAAATTTCTCATGAAGATTAGTGAACTGTTGAGGCATATAGACTTGTTTTCTGGGTTCTCGTTGGCTGAGGAGTGGGACAATTCCGGGCTGTTGTTGGGAAGTCCTGAGGCTGAATGCGTGAGGGTCGGGGTTAGTCTTGATGCTGTGAGTGAGTCAGTTTTGGCCGCGAGTGAGGAGGGGTGCAACGTTCTGGTGTGTCATCACCCGTTAATCTTCCGGGCGGTCAAGAGGATCACTGACGAGACAGAGTAGGGACGTACGATTCTCGAGGCGGTCAGGCGTGGAGTGAACATCATAGCTGCCCACACTAATTGGGACAAGGCTCGCGGGGGTGTGAACGATACTCTTGCGGGATTGCTTGGGCTTCGGGAGGTTGAGCCTCTCGACGCTGAGTCAGGTTTGGGAGTTGTGGGAGTGATTGAGGGATTGGGGCTTGAGGAGTTCCTGTTGAGGGTGAAGAGTTCTTGGGGGCTGTCTCACATTGACGCTTACGGCGGGGCTGAACGTGTGGTGCGTGTTGCGCTGTGCGGGGGGAGCGGGTCCGAGTTTTGGGGCTTGGCCAAGAGCAGGGGAGCAGATATTTACCTCACGGCAGACATGAAGTATCACGAGCTGATAGACGCGACACGGGAAGGTCTCACGATAGGATTAATCAATCATGGAGAAATGGAGAGGGCAACTCTTCCCGAACTTGCGGCAAAAATTCGGGCAGGAGGTTTTGAGACGCGATTAATTGGAGTGAGTGCACTGAATGAACCCTTGAGGTTGTAGGAGCATTCACGAGCTGATTGACGCGGCACAGGAAGGCCTCACGAGGAGAAATGGAGAGGGCAACTCTTCCCGAACTTGCACGGAAAATCTCGCTCTGCGGAGTTGAGACCGTAATACTAGACGTTAAGGCCCTGACAGGACCGCTAAGAATATAGGAGACATCAATATACATGACACAACGAGTACTAAGCGCAATGAGACCCACAGGCCCGTTGCATTTGGGGCACATGGCCGGAGCCTTGAGCAATTTCGTCAAGCTCCAGAACAACGACAAATACGAGTGCTACTACGCAATAGCCGACTGGCACGCCCTCACCTCCAACTACGAGGACAGCGCGAACACTGGCGAATACTGCTACACTGCCCTTCTCGACTGGCTGTCAGTTGGACTTGACCCAGAGAAATCCCCATTGTTCATTCAGTCCCACGTCCCGCAGCACGCAGAATTAGCCCTCGCTTTGGGAATGATTACCCCTTTGGGCTGGCTCTACAGGAACCCGACCTACAAGGAGCAATTGCAGAACATCAAGAATAAGGACTTGGGCACTTATGGCTTCTTGGGCTACCCTGTCCTTATGGCAGCTGATATTCTGTTGTACAAGGCCTCACTTGTCCCTGTTGGTGAGGACCAGAGCGCGCACCTCGAGATAAGCCGTGAGCTGGTCAGACGGTTCAACAACTTCTTTGGTGAGGATCTGCTGGTTGAGCCTCAGCCGTTGTTCACAGCAACCCCGAAAGTTCCCGGCACAGACGGGCGCAAGATGAGCAAGTCCTACGGCAACGCACTGGAGATTTCGGAGAGTGCCGAGTCAATGTGGCAGAAGCTCCGCACAATGATGACTGACCCGGCGAGAATGCGCAGGACTGACCCGGGAGACCCCGAGAAGTGTCCTGTTTGGGACCTGCACAAAGTCTTCAACCATGATGATTCGGAGAGGGCAGAAATCTGCGAGGGGTGCAAGACTGCGGGTATTGGGTGCATCGACTGCAAGAAGAAGCTCAACGCCCACATTCAGGACATGATGGAGCCTGTGAGGGAACGTAGAGCGAAGTATGAGGGGAAAAGGGCACTGCTTGACGAGATTTTGGCTGACGGTGCGGAACGAGCGGGACGGACTGCGCGTGAGACAATGAGCGTAGTATATCCTGCTATGGGCCTGTTGATGAATCCCAAAAGATGATTGATATTCATGCGTGGCTTGAGGTGTTTTGCGGACGGCTTGAGAAAACTTTTTCGGGGCGGGTATGGTTCACCGGCCTTCAGGGAAGTTACGCGCGGGGCGAGGCAAAAGATACAAGCGATATTGATATTGTCGTGATATTTGACAAGCTCACAGCTGATGACCTGCTCAGATATAGGGCTATGCTCGACACTCTGCCGGAACGCGAAAAGATTTGCGGCTTTGTCTCAGGCCGTGATGAGCTTATGCACTGGGAGGCCTCCGACTTGTTCCAGTTCTGTTATGACACAGTACCCATTATGGGAAGCCTTGATGAAGTGTTTGCGCTACTTGATAAGGTAGCTGTGAGGCGTGCAGTATTGGCCGGAGCATGCAATATCTATCATGGCTGCGTGCATAACTTCCTTCACGAGAGGGACGCGGCTATCCTAAAAGGTCTCTGCAAGTCCGCAGCATTCGTGATTCAGGCCGAATATTTCATGAACACGGGACGCTACGTCAGGAGTCATCGTGAACTCTCCGCTTTGGTCAGCCATGAGGAGCGCGAAATCCTTTGTCCTGATTACAGCTTGGGCATTGATGAACTGTCAGAAAAATTATTCCTCTGGGCCGGCAGAAAGATCACAGGCACTAAGAATGAGGCTTAACGCATATCTCTCTTCCTGCGGTGTGGCCTCAAGACGCAAAGCCGAAACCGTCATCCTCTCCGGCCGCGTCCAAGTCAACGGCAAAATTGTCCTCGCTCCCTTCTTCCAGGTTGACCCCGACAACGACACAGTTACCCTCGACCGCAAACCCCTCACACCCTCACAGCACGTCTACTACGTCATCAACAAACCCGCAGGCTATGTGTGTGCCTCAACCGACAAGTATGACCCCGTCGTGGTTGACTTAATCCCCAACAACACAGGCCGTCTCTACCCCGTCGGACGGCTCGACCGTGAGAGCGAAGGACTGTTAATCCTCACGAATGACGGCGCGTTCACTCAGAGCATCCTTCACCCCTCAAAGCAGGTCCCAAAAGAGTACGAGGCCTTACTCAACATCCCAATCAACGACAAACAATTAGCACGTTGGCGCAAAGGCTTCGAGATTTCGGAGGGGCACCACGCAAAACCACAGAGCATTCACGTTCTCGACAGGGACCCGCAGAACCAATGGGTATCACTCGTAATCGTCGAGGGCCTCAAGCGTGAAGTGAGGCTGATGGCTCGTGAGGCAGGGTTCAGGGTCGAGAGGCTCATACGCAGGCGAATCGGCAGGATGGTGCTTGAGAATCTAGGGAGCGGGGAATTTGTGAGTTTGTCATTTTCCGGCCTGTACTCTAAAATATTTGAAGGCGGAACAGTATAATTCACACAAACTTTTTCACAGAAGGGGGCAGAGTCCGTGAGTGAAATTGACGAGAAATCCAGAGAACTAATCAAGACACGAATTATCAGCAAAATGCAGGACATAAAGTCTTTCCCTCAGTTCGTCATTGAGACTATGAGAAAACTTAATGACCCCGAGAGCAATGCTGCTGACGTTGCCCGAAGCCTTTCACGTGATGAGGGGCTGGTTCTGCGCATACTGAAGCTGGCAAATTCTGCGGCATATGGTCTCAGCAGGAACATCACAAACATTTCTGAGGCCATAGCTATGCTCGGCTACAAGAGTGTTAGCAACATAATTCTAGCTGCCACAGTCTATTCTGCGATGGACAAGGGGCTTTCCGGCTACGCTCTCGACAGGGGTGAACTCTGGCGGCATTCCCTGATGGTCGCATACACCTCCCGGCAATTGGCCAAGCTCACAGAGAAGGTCGGCACAGAAGACGCTTACGTCGGGGGGCTCCTTCACGACATCGGCAAAGTGATTCTCAACGACTATGTACGCTTCGGTTACGGAATAATAGTGAAGATGGTCGAGGAGAAACACATACCGTTCACAGAAGCCGAACTTAAGGTGTTAGGTTTTGACCACGCTATGATAGGCGAAATCATGATAGAGAGATGGGAAATGCCCAAAGCCTACGTTGCCGCAGTCGCCTACCACCACAAACCTAATGACCTTCCTGACGACAAGAAGCAATATCAGCCTTTGCTTGACGTTGTAACTCTGGCGAACACTATATGTCTCATGCTGGGAATAGGCTTGGGAGCTGACGGACTGCAGGCGTATATGTTCCCTGAGACTATAGAGCGTCTTGGGATAAAGAATTTCGACGGGCTGCTGTCCGAGATGGTTGACTTTGTCGGAAATGTCTCTATGGATATGGGCGACATGGCGGGGCTGTAGAAATTGTCATACGTAATCACGATTGACGGACCTGCCGGGGCGGGCAAGAGCACAATTGCTAAGCGGACTGCTCAGGCACTGGGAATAAGTTACCTCGACACGGGAGCGATTTACCGGGCAATAGCCTTAATCTTGGCCTCGTCCGAAGTCAAGCCCGACAATGATGAATATCTCCGTGAGGCTTTGAGCAAAATCCGCGTGGAACTCAGGGACGGCAAGGTGTTTGTGAATGACTTTGACGTCAGCGGAGAGATCCGAACTCCCGAAGTCGACGAATTAGCGTCTGTGTATTCAGCCCTGCCTGTGGTGCGTAAAGCTCTGTTGGGACTTCAGCAGGAACAGCCCAAACACGGCCCTATCGTAGCAGAAGGCCGGGACGTTGGGAGCGTAGTATTTCCCGGAGCGCAGGTGAAGTTCTTCATGACCGCAAGCCCTGAGGCCAGAGCCAGACGCAGATACCTCGAACGGGTGAGCAAGGGCAGACCTGCAAACTATGACGAGATTTTAGCGGCAATAATCGAGCGCGACAAACACGACTCCTCCCGAGCAGCTGCACCCTTGAGCGTCCCTGACGGAGCAATATACCTCGACACTTCGGACATGACTGAGGATGAGGTTCTGAACTGCATACTTGACCGCGTAAGAGAGGCGTTATCCCATGAAGATTAAGCAGAACAAGATATTTTACTTTATCGTCAGGAACTTCCTGAAGATTGTACTGATGATTTACAACCGCTGTTCGTCAAAGTGGCTGTGCAAGCTCCCGGATGAACACATGATAGTAGCATGCAACCACGCCAGCAACTTGGACCCCGTGATAGTTGGGTGCTTTTTCCCGAGAAGGTTACGGTACTTGGCCAAAGAGGAGCTGTTCACGAACTGGCTTTTCGGCGGGTGCATAAAGGCTTTGGGAGCTGTGCCGGTATCACGTTCCAGCAATGCTTCTGCGGCCGGAGCGTTGAAGGGGTTCATGAAGCTCTATCAGGAGGGAAGCGACGTGCTGATTTTCCCGGAGGGCGGGAGAACTCTTGACGGGAAACTACAGCCTCTCGAGGCCGGAGTCGCGTTAATCGCCGCACACGAACACGCACCAATACTGCCGGTGTTCATTCACGGGTCATTTAGGGCAATGCCTCCGGGTGCAGCGTTCATCAAGCCGACGAAATTGCGCGTAACGTTTGGGGAGCCTCTGAAGTTCAGTGATGAGGTCTACGCGAGCAAAGAGGGCCGTAAAATCATCATGGACAGCCTGAATGCCGCGATGAGGAAGCTAGAGGCGGAGGGTTAAGAGAAATGTTCCTGAGCATGACGGGATTTGGCAGCAGTTCACAAGAATTTTCGTGGGGCACAGTGTCCGTAGAGATCACTTCAGTGAATCACAAGTACCAAGACTTCTCCGCAAGACTACCCCGAGAATTGTCGTCCCTTGAGAGCAGAATACTCGCACTCCTCCGGGCCTCAATCACTCGCGGAAAGGTCAAGTTCTCCGCAGACATCACGTGGAACCCCGGCGCAAGAATCCCCGTACTTGACGAGGAGGGCCTAATGTCTCTCGTTGCTCAGGTGCGGAAAATCGCCAAGCGCAACCACCTCGACAACGTCAACGACCTCACGAACTTTCTGCTTATCCCCGGAATCTTTGACGCTAACACCACCCTTGCCGAACAAGCCGCACACGAAACCCCCGAAGTTTGGGACGACTTGGTCAAGCGCGCTGTGGCCTCCCTTATGGAGATGAAGAAGTCCGAAGGCCAAAAGCTCAAGGCCAAAGTTGAGGCTGACCTGAATCTCCTCGTCAAGATAGTTACGACCCTTCGAGAACGCTGGGAAGTCGCCAGCACCGAAGCACTAGAGTCCCTGCGCTCACGAATCGAAAACGTCATGGAGCACTACAACCTTGAGGTAGACGCTAACCGTGTCGCTCAGGAAGTAGCCCTGATGTCCGACAAGTGGGACGTATCGGAGGAAGTCGTGAGGCTTGAGGCCCATGCAGAGAAATTCCGGCAGGTCATGGAGGCAAAAGAGTCGTCCGGGAAAAAGCTCGACTTTCTGATTCAGGAGATGAACAGGGAGGTAAACACTATGGGTTCAAAAGTAGCTGATGCCCAGTTCAGGTGGGGGACAGTGGAGGCCAAGACATGTATAGAGAGAATGCGCGAACAGATTCAGAACATAGAGTAGGGAAGTTATTTGTGCTCTCCGGCCCGAGCGGTGCGGGAAAAGGTACCCTAAGAGAACGTGCCCTCGCAGACATTCCGGGCCTTGTCTACTCTGTGTCCTGCACCACAAGGCAGCCCAGACCCGGAGAAATCGACGGCAGGGAGTACAGATTCATCACTCACGAACAGTTCAGGGCGTGGATAGCTGAAGGCCGCTTCCTTGAGTATGCTCACGTCCACGACGACATGTACGGCACACTTAAGGCCGACGTTTTGCGTGAACTCGATGCGGGACGTAGCGTGTTGCTGGAAATCGACGTTCAGGGAGCTCTGCAGGTCCGCGAGAAAATGCCCGAAGCCGTGTTGGTCTTCGTGGATGTCCCATCAGTCGAGGAACTTGAACGCAGACTCAGAGGCCGCCACACAGAGAGCGAATCGGCACTACAAGTCCGGCTCGCCAATGCCCTCAAAGAATTAGCCCTCAAAGACGAATACGACCACATCATAGTCAACGATGAGCTTGCCTCCGCGTGTGAACAGCTCAGAAGGATAATCACTCAATGACTCTTGACAGACTCCTACGCTGGGCCGGGTTCTGTGCCGGGATAATCACGGCCATCTTCGCGGGCTACATGTTCTACACCGACAACGTAGCTTGGGGTGCGGCTTGGCTGGCTATGGCTGTGGGGTTCCTGTGCTTTGCGACTAGGATTCGTTCTGAGAGGCCGGCAACTTCAGACGACCCTTCGGACGACAAGGACCTTCACGACTTGGCCATACTCATTGCGGATATTGCTGTGATGAGCCTGCAGAACATAGGCCGCACGATTCCTCCGGGCACAAAGGAGATTCAGGACCTGCAGGACAAACTTAACGAATTTCTTGACTCAATGCCGGTTGACGAGACAGAACGCGAGGAGATAGCCGAGAAGTTTGACGCTGTCAGGAACAGGACCCGCAGGAACGAGGGCGGACGCGCAATAATGAGAAGCTCAAGACTATAATTAACTCAGGAAGAATAATTTCACATGAACAAAGGACAAAAATTTTCAGTATGGTATTTTCTGGGAGCAATGATAGTAGCGTGGCTCTTCGCTGAATACATCTACAAGCCTTGGACAGAGAGCCGCACGGAAGTTCCGTACAGTGAATTTCTCGCGGACCTCGTGAGCCGGGACATCGAGAACGTTGACATCTCCGACTCACGGATAACTTACACCATCAAGGAAGCCGACCTAAGCCCCGACAAACGTCCCATAATCGGCGGAATAATCCTCACCAACAAGTCCCGCAAACCCACGAGCATCAAGAGTGTTGTGCGTCTTCAGGACCCGTTCTTGATTGAGCGTCTGGCAAGTGCTGACATAAAGTTTGGGGGGGTTGCCCAGCGCGACGGACTAATAGACCTCATCATGGGAATCTTGCTCCCAATGCTGCCGTTGATAATCATCTGGTACTTAATCTTCAGGAACATGCACGGCGGTTCAGGCGGGGGGGGCGGAATATTCTCGTTCGGACGCAGCAAGGCCAAAGAGCTTCAGGGGGAAATGAGCGGGGTGCACTTCAGCGACATCGGCGGGGCAGGTGAGGCAGAAGTTGAGTTGCGCGAGATTATCGACTTCCTGAAGGACCCCAAGAGGTTCGACAAGTTCGGGGCCAAACTTCCTCGCGGAGTGCTGCTGGTCGGTCCTCCCGGTACAGGCAAGACACTTCTCGCTAAGGCGTGTGCGGGAGAAGCTGGGGTGCCGTTCTTCTTCATCACTGGCTCGAGTTTTGTCGAAATGTTCGTTGGGGTTGGAGCTGCACGAGTCCGGGACTTGTTCGACCAGGCCAAGA
>JAFPZI010000083.1 GCA_017417365.1 Synergistaceae bacterium | reverse complement strand
TTCCTGTCAACCTCATGCGCAAATTTCACTTGTTCACACCAAATTCACCACCTCCTCCTCAACATGAACACAATCACCAGTCCCAAACTGCTTATGCTCAGTCCGGCACTGCATCCACCTCCAGAAGACGACCCGACAGGTTCAGGCTCAGGGATAACTCCACCCCTCACCGACAGCCTCAACACCGCCTCATCACTCCCCGCAGCGTTGAACGCAGTGAACCTCACGTCCTCCTCCACAGCACTATCACTCTCACCGCTCAAGACCCCCTCACGGCTCAACGAGAACCCTCGAGGAAGTTCCCCAGCTCTCCACTCAATAATCCCTGTGCCCTGAGCTTCGAGCCTGAACGTATACGCCTCACCAGCATTCCCAACAGGCAGACTCTGAGTCGTTATTGTCGGCTTGACCACCTCAGACGGCCTCGCAACAGTTACGACCCTAACCGTAGCGTTGAACGAGTCCCCGCTGACGTTCTTACCGTCAACCCACACCGACGGCACTTCATCGCCCGAAGCAAAATAGCTCTCCCCCTCATTCACAGACGCAGTGAAGTACCCATCAACAGTACCTTCTGCGGCCGTAGGGTACTCGTAAAGCGTCTTCATCCTGACAATGACCGAGTAATAATCTCCCGAGTAAACATCAATCGGTGCTGGAAGGTTAAGAGTGTGGAACCCTGCGTGAGGGATGAGCCCAGACAATACAGGCTCAGTGATAACGCTTCCGGGGTTAGTTGGCTTGTTCTTGCCGAGATTGTTCACGAACAGGAGATATTCTGCGTTGTTGTCGGTGGTGTTAAGGGTTACGTAGATGATTCGTTCGTCGCGGCGGGCCTGGAAGATATTCGCCGACCACGCTGGAGCTATATTCCGGGTCTCTCCGCCCTCGTCGTGCTTCTTCTGCTCCTCCGTATTGTCCCGAACGTCCTCGCTGACTATGAACACGTAAAGATGATCCATGTTGCTCTGTGTTCCCTGCTCGTAGGACATCCAGAAATAGCCGCCGTCGCCCCAATCGGCCCCCCAAGAGTTCCGAACTAGCCAAGCACCATTTCTGGCCGGAGTGTTAATGAAGTTCTCTGCGGGGTAATCGTCATCCCATCCAACAAGAAGCGCAGCGTGGGGCTCTACACCTCTTATGGCCGTAGAATAATGCGAGTGGTGAGTCTCATCGTAGGCATTCTCGTTGTGGTAATACTGAAAGTACACCGCCCCGTAATCACGAATCAGGGACTTCACGTAGGGGATAGCATTCGCATCATCACTGATCTGCCCGACTATTATCGTGCGTGTGAGACTTATGGGAGCCTTAGTGAAAGTTTTTCCCGCGAGGAAAGCCTCAACCTGCCCGGCCGCAGTGTAGGGCATATCGTCTTCACTCACTGGAGCCGGCGTAAAAGTCTTCAGGAAGTTAGCCGCTTTGTCAGGGTCTCCCGCCTGATTGAGTATGGATTCGGAAGGTTTTACATCTTTGCTGTGAACTGTCTTGTAGGTGAACCAAGCGAGGTGTAATTCTGACAGGTCAGGATACTCGCCAAGAGAAGCTAACTTTTGCCTTCTGTAATTAGCCTCCATTGCCCCAATAGACGCGAACGCCCAGCAAGTTTTGTAGCCCCCCTGATCCCTCGCCTCCGGGAGTCCTATTGCCGTCCTCGCGTCATAGCTCACCGGTAACGTCTCCTCAGCGGCGGCACGTAACAAGGATCTCGCGGCGACTCTCGGCGGATTGTTCCTGAGGTGAGACCTGTCGATCGGACTCGGTGCAGCTCCGTCAGAATCTTCCCTGAGAGCAGGGTTGGCCATCCACTCCGCGAAACTCGGCGCAACTGGTGCAGCTCTGACCTCTTGCGGCTCATTGTCCCACTCACAGATGAATCCAGTAACGCTCTCTTCGCCCCTAACGTCGTCCCATTTCCCGTCAGAGTGAACCACCAAGAATCCCCCTGACCCGTCGGGCTGACCGTCGGAGTAATTCTGGTACTGACGCTCGAAGGCCTCAGTAGTTACCCAGTGCCACCAGCCGGAAGAGTCCGAATTTGCCCCGAGCCAGTAAGACCCATCGTATGACGCGAGAAGTGAAGTGATTACGTCCTGTTCTGCCCTCGTCGTGATTGTGGCCAAGTGCCCGCCTAGAGCCTCACAGCGTGCACGAGCTTCTTCCCACGTGAGGGACTCAGTGATTAGCCTGTATCTATGATTGTTCCACTCCGTAAATTCTTCTGGCACTGGAGGGGTCGGTGTGTAATCGTTGCCTGAGAGGGGGTAAATGCTCGGCCATTTGTTGCTTGTGCTGGAGATGTTCACCCCAGAGTCTGAATTGATGTATCCGGCAATGCCCCCTACTTGTTCTGCGGTTAGGCGCGTGGAGTCCTCGACGGTACAGCCCTCGATGGTACCGCTTGAGACCTCTCCGGCAATGCCCCCAGCGTAAGAGTTGCCGGTGATGTTTGCGTTGACCCTGCAATTAGTGATAGTGCCTCCCTCGAGGTGAGCGACAATCCCTCCCGCACCATAACTCCCGCCGGAGCTTGAGGTCGCAATAGTGCCATTGAACGTGCAGTTGTCGACTGTTCCCGAGTTCAGGTAGTGTACGATTGTTCCAGCACAGTCGGCTATGATTGTCCCAGTGAGGTTCAGATTCTTCACTGCAATAGTGCCGACATCTGAAGCTATCGAGTGGAACAGGGCAGCATAGGCGATATTGTTCTCACTGTTCATTCTCACGGTATGGTTCTGGCCGTCGAAGTGTCCCGTGAATACATAACCGTCTCCGATTCCGTCCCAATCAGTTTCCGAAGTCAGGTCAATATCCGCGTTGAGGACGTAATATTTTCCCGAAGGCTCATCGCGATTATTGACTCTGTTTCTTAGGGTGCGCAAGTCCTCCGCAGAGTTGATGATGTACGCGTCCTCCCAGCTGTCTCCGCTCCGGCCGGAATCGTAATAATCTGCGGAAGCTGCATTGACGCTCCAGCAGCAGAGTACAGCAATGAGAAGTGTTGAATAGAGTTTACGCTGGTAAGTAAGTGATTTGCATGGACAATGAATCAGACAAGAGACAATAAGATACGCACAAGGCACAAGGCACAAGGCACAAGGCACAAGGCACAAGGCACAAGGCACAAGGCACAAGGCATTATAGCATTATTAATCACCATTGTCAACCCCCATTTTATGATGGATTTTGCTCTATATTATAGCACTAAGAATTGACGTAAAGCACAGGGTTTCCGCAGGCCTCAAGGAAGCGCATGAAGTCAGGGTAAGTTATCCAGACTGTAGCTGTGTTGGTGTTAGGGTGAAAGCCCAAGATGGTTTGGGACTTTATGCCCTCGTCGATGATGACTTCTACGTCGTGGTTGGTGTTGTTGATGAGGCCGAAGGGTGAGACGGAGCCGCGAGTGAGGCCTAAATGATTCATCAGGCGTTCATCAGAGCCGAAGCTGAGACGGGAACAGCCGATTTGTGTGCGTAAGGTTTTGAGGTCGGTATGTTTTGCGCCGTCGTGGATCACCAAGAAGTGTCGTTTGCCGGCAGCGTCCCGGAGGAAGAGGTTCACTGGGATCATTCCCTTCTTGTTGAGGCCGAGTGCTGTAATCTCGTCTATCGTGAAGACGGGTTCGTGTTCGTCAAGTTCATAGTTAATCCCTAAGCTGTCGAGTGTATCTAGAACTTTCTGCATGTATTATCCTCCAACATTTACGATTTCAACGCCCCGAGTAATCCCGCCAGACCTTGAGCCGCTACATCCCTGATGATTTTTCCCTCATCGTTGAAGTAGTAGAAGTTCATGCAGGAGAACGAGAACGTTTTACCCGTCGGAGCCATGCCCATAAATTCGCCGTCGTGTGTCCCGGAACATATCCAGCTCACTGCTACTTTGTCATCCTCAGCGGCCAAGTCCTCAATCTCCCAATGAATGTCCGAGAAACTTTTTCGCATGAGTTCCACAACTGAGAGATAGCCCGTGCCCCCGTAGAGTTTTTCTGGAGAGGTGAGGCTGAGAAATTCTGCGCGGCTGTCTATGAGTTCTTCGGCCAGAGCCTTATCATTTGTGTTGATGCATTCCATGAATCTGCGAATAGAATTTTTGTGCTTCTGTGCCTTGTCCATTAGTGAGCCCTCCTAAATTTTGCGAGTGTAATAAAATATAGCAGACATTACCGCTTTACACAAAGGAGAATAATTCATGCCAGAAGAAATTCTACAGAACGATTTCACTTCAGAGGATAACGAAATCGTAAGGCAGCGCAAAGACAAACTCTTACGCCTCCGTTCAGAAGAAGGCTATGACCCCTACGTCAACGAGACATGGGACAGGAAGGACACCTTAGCGTCCGTTCGTGAACGTTTCGACCACCTCAAGCCCGAAGAGGAAGCCCAAGACGTTACGGTCAAGACTGCCGGACGAGTAATGACAATCAGGAGGCAGGGAAAAGCTACGTTTGCTGACCTCGCCGACGAGACTTCGAGAATGCAGCTCTATTTCCAGCTCAATAACGTTGGCGAGAAGGCCTATGACTTCCTCAAGAAATGGGTTGACTCCGGCGACTGGATAGGGATAATCGGCCACCCCTGCAGGACTAGGCGCGGAGAACTCACGATTATGGTTAGTGAATACTGCCTCCTAAGCAAGGCAATCCGCCCACTGCCCGAAAAATGGCACGGCCTCACAGACACGGAGATTCGCTACAGGAAGCGATACATGGACCTCATCGCTAATCCCGAAGTCCGCGAAGTCTTCAGGAAGCGTTCAAAGATTATCTCGTCGTTCAGGGAGACCCTAGAGTCCCATGGCACACTTGAGGTCGAGACCCCTATACTCTCAGTCTTGGCCGGAGGAGCAAACGCCAGACCCTTCAAGACCTTCCACAATGCCCTTAGCGTGGATATGTACATGAGAATTGCCGTAGAACTCTACCTGAAGAGGCTAGTTGTCGGAATGATGGGACGGGTTTACGAGATCGGCCGGAACTTCAGGAACGAGGGAATTGACACCATGCACAACCCGGAGTTCACCATGATGGAAGTGTATTGGCCTTACGCTAATTACGTCGACATGATGAATCTCGCTGAGGAACTCATCAGGAACGCAGCAAAAGCCATAGGCACACTGACTATCGAGTGGAACGGAATAACTCTGGACTTGGCCAAACCCTTCCGCAGAATCACAATGCGTGAAGCCGTCAAAGAATATGCAGGCGTGGACATTGACACTGTGTCTTCTGACGAGGAGGCAAGGCAGATTGCCCGCGATAAGGGGCTAGGCGGTGAGCTCACGGGACATGAGAGCAAGTTTGCAGTGTTGAACCTGCTGTTTGAGGCGTTCGGTGAGGAGAAATTAGTTGAGCCTACGTTCTTGCTTGGGCACCCTACGGAGATTTCCCCATTGTCAAAGAGGGACCCCGAGAACCCCGACTACACACACCGTTTCGAGCTGTTCATGTTCGGCAAAGAAGTAGCTAATGCCTTCAGCGAGCTCAACGACCCTCTTGACCAGCGCGAGAGGTTCGAGGACCAAGCACGGAAGAAGGCAGAGGGCGACGACGAAGCTCATGTTTTCGACGAGGACTTCATCAACGCAATCGAGGCCGGACTACCTCCCACAGGCGGAATGGGTATAGGAATGGACAGAATAGTGATGTTCCTTACGGGAGCGCGCTCAATCCGGGACGTTATCCTGTTCCCAGCGATGAAGCCCAAAGCATAGCATGAACATATTTCAAGCCCGCATGAATGAACTCTACGCAATGATAGAGCGTCATGCCGGGCTCTATTATGACCAAGACAGCCCCGAAATCCCTGACGCAGAATATGACGCATTAGTCCGCGAACTCTCAGAACTCGAACACGATTACCCCCAATACGCCCGCAAAGATTTTCTCACCCACAAAGTAGGAGGAAAGCCCAGCAGACTTTTCGCCCCAGTGGTCCATGAAATGCCGATGCTCTCACTTGATAACGTATTCGGCTTTGAGGAACTCGTGAAGTTTTTCGCGGGTAAGTCTCAGGGCTCAGGTTTCTTGTGTGAGATGAAGATTGATGGTCTGGCAGTGTCGTTGGTCTACGAGGACGGAATTTTTGTGCGAGGTGCGACTCGAGGGGACGGCCGGACGGGTGAGGACGTTACGGAGAATCTCCGGGCAATTGTCCCTGAGAAGCTGAAGAATCCTCCGGCGGGACGTGTAGAAGTTCGCGGTGAGGTCCTCATGACTTGGGAACGCTTCAACGCAATCAACTCGTTATGCATTGAGCGCGGAGAAAAACCCTTCGCCAACCCCCGCAACGCCGCCGCAGGTACCCTCAGACAGAAGGACAGCAAGATAGTCGCGGAACGTGGCCTTGACGTGTTCGTGTACTACCTGATTGACGCGGAGAAATTCGGCATAAGGTCTCAGTATGACTCCCTGTTGTGGCTCAAGGCTAAGGGACTGCCGATTCAGGACGTGTGGAAGTATTGCGGGACGCTCGGTGAGGTCGGGAAGTTCATAGCTCACTGGCAGGACGGGAGGCGGACGTTAGGCTACGTTACTGACGGTGTTGTGGTGAAGCTCGATGATATGGCCCTGTGGCACTCACTCGGGACTACATCACACGCACCCCGCTGGGCAATCGCATACAAGTACCCGCCGGAGGAAGCAAGGACTCGAATCACAGATATACGGGTCTCTGTTGGGAGAACTGGAGTCCTCACGCCAATAGCGATTCTCGAGCCCGTGAGCGTTGCAGGAACTACCGTACAGCGCGCTAGCCTCCACAACGCCGACTACATAGCCCAGAAAGATATTCGCGTTGGTGATTTCGTGAGCGTCAGGAAGGCCGCAGAGATAATCCCGGAGATTGTGAGCGTCGACAAATCCGCCCGGACCGGCCAAGAATCACCCTACACTATGCCGTCAAAGTGTCCTGCCTGCGGTTCCGAAGTCGTGAAGCTGCCGGAAGAAGCTGCGTTGAGGTGCCCAAACCGCGCGTCATGTCCTGCACAATTGGCCGAAAGCCTGAAGTATTTTGCCTCCCGCGACGGTATGAACATCAAGGGTATCGGTCAGAGTTTGGCCGAGAAGCTCATAGCCTCCGGGAAAATTCACAGTCTCAGCGACATATACACTCTCACTCTTGAGGACTGGACGAGCCTCGACAAGATCGACGCGAAGACTGCGGAGAATATTTCTGCACAGCTTGAGGCCTCGAAATCCCGCCCATTAGCGAATCTCGTTACGGCACTGGGGATCCCCTACGTCGGCACAAACACGGCTTCCCTCCTCGTGAACAATTTCGGGAGCTTGGACTCTCTCCGTGAGGCCTCACAGGAGGACATAGCGGCTATTGACGGTGTCGGGCCGGTTATCGCGGAGTCCGTTCACGACTTCTTCAGGAACGGCGAGAATCTCAGGCTGATAGACGACTTCAGGGCAATGGGCTTCAGGCTCAGTGAGGACATTCGGCCGAAGAATAACGCCCTCAGCGGGAAAAGTTTTGTGTTCACCGGAACTCTCTCGATGACCCGCGAGGAGGCCTCAGAACTCGTGAAGGCACATGGCGGGCGGGTCTCAGGGAGTGTGAGTACGAAGACGAGCTATCTTGTTGCGGGTGAGAATGGCGGCTCAAAGCTCGCGAAGGCAGAGAAGCTGGGGGTAAAAGTTCTCAGTGAACAGGAATTTTTGGACATGATTAGCGCATGAAGTGATATTATTATCCCGCATCCCAACACCAATTCACAGCAAGGAGAGATTAACTCAATGGACAAGAAATTTAAGCGTATAGGTGTCCTCACCAGCGGAGGAGATTCGCCCGGAATGAACGCCGCAGTAAGAGCCGTAGCCCGCACAGCTATGCATTATGGCATGGAGTGTATCGGGATTCGCCGTGGGTGGCAGGGCCTGATCAACAGCGACTTCATAATCCTCAACAACGACGCAGTAAGGCACATTCTTGGGCGCGGAGGCACAATCCTCTACACCGCCCGAAGTGAGGAGTTCATGACCGAGAAGGGCCGGGAAAAGGCCGTAGGTACGTGCAGGATGCTCGGACTTGACGGTGTCGTGGCAATCGGGGGCGACGGGACGTTCAGGGGAGCTCTCGAGCTATCCCGTTTGGGGGTGCCTGTGATGGGAATCCCCGCAACAATCGATAACGACATAGGCTGCTCCAACTACACTATAGGCTTCGACTCCGCGTGCAACACAGCGATTGACTGCATCGACAAGTTACGCGACACCATGCAGTCCCACGAGAGGTGCAGCGTTGTTGAGGTCATGGGCAGGCATGCGGGATTCTTGGCCCTCTATGTCGGTCTGGCAGTCGGAGCTACTTCGGTGCTAATCCCCGAGAAGGAAGTGAACTTTGAGGAGGACGTTGTAGCCAGAATCCAGAACTCCCGGCTCTCAGGACAGACACACTTCATGGTAGTCGTAGCTGAAGGTGCGGGTAGTGCCATAGACATCGGCCACAGGATTCACGAGGCACTAGGACTTGACCCGCGAGTTACCGTTCTCGGACACATTCAGCGCGGAGGAGCTCCCACAGGACGCGACCGTGAGACCGCAACGCGAATGGGCTATCACGCTGTGAGGGCGTTCGCTGAGGGGCGTTCGGGAAGCGTAATCTGCACTCAGGAGGGAGCCATCAAGGAAATTCCCATTGAGGAAGCTCTGGCCATGAAGAAGAATCTGCCGATGATCCGCTATGAAATCATGGAGGCAATCTCGGCCCCCGGAGTGTTCAAGTAAGAATGACGGCACCGGGTCAGGATTTCCGGCCCGGTTTTATTGTCTGGAAGGGCACAGGCAGAAGTGAGAGCGTTCACCCCTGCCCGAGTGCTCTGCTATTGAAGGCTGTTGATTCTCGTGAGGACCGGCGAACCCCTGAGATTCCGATTGTTCCCGGCAATACTTGACAGGCTCATACCCCGAGCGTTGAAGGTGTTAGTAGCTCCGGCATCAAGAAGGACTTCCACAACGTCAGGCCTGCACACCAAGACAGCTCTGCACAGGACAGAGAGAATTTTTCCCTGATGATTCACGTCGGCTCCGCGCTCTATGAAGTATCTTATGATTGCTGCTTTCTCTGGTGAAGTGTTAGGAATGTGGGCTATTGCTGTGTCTAGTATGCTCTCGGTCCCGAAAACTCTGCTGGGGTTCAGGGCTCCCGAAGTTACTGCGTTTTTCACGTCCTGAAGGGAGGCAGCACCCAAAAACTGTCTGATTTCAGCGATTCGTGAGAGGTTATACCGCTTTCCCCCCCCCCCCCCGTAAAACTACTGAGGCAGAGGAACAAGGCACATACACAATCAGGAGCATGATAGCGAGGCAGGCAAAAACTTTACGCATTGTATTACTTACCTCCTGACATTAAATTAGCCCCCCTATCTTAAAACAGGAGGGCCGATTCTGCAAATTCTTACTATTCGTGAATTACGTGTGCGCACCTCTTGCACAAACCTTCTTCGTTGGGGTGCTCATCGTATTTCCAGCATCTCGGGCACTTCTGGCCTTCCGCAAAACCTCCCGCCAATTCCAGCCCGGTAACTTCGTCCTTGAAGACCGTCGGCAGGGTCAATTCGTCAACCCACTCGAACTTTGAGACTATAGCGATGTCCGCAAGCTCCTCGTTGGTGAATGACTCGCTGAGAAATCGAACATGTTCTATTTTCTTCATCTGAACCTGAGCCTCGAGGGAAGTCCCGATAGTTTTCGCTGCCCTCATAGTCTCAAGCATCCGGCTAACTGCTCCCTTGAACTCTTCTGCCTTCTCCCATAAAGCGTTGAGTTCGTCGTTGAGGTATACTGGGTTCTGTGCGGGGAAGTCCGCGAGAAATACGCTCTCAGGCAGAGAATCATCAATGGCCCTCATCTCCTGCCAAATCTCTTCGGCCGTGAAGCTGATTAACGGTGCCAGCATCCTCGTGAGGCATGAGAGGATTTCCCACATGGCCGTCTGTGCGCTCCGTCTGGTTAGGGAGCCGGCAGCCTCAACGTATAATCTGTCCTTGCTGATGTCAAGGTAGAACGCGGAGAGTTCGTTGACGCAGAAAGAGTGAATCAGTGAGACCGGCACGTGAAATTCGTAGTCCTCGAGGGTGGAACGTACTTTGTCGATGATTCTGTGGAGGCGGTCAAGAATCCACTTGTCCATTGAGAGCAGGGAGTCGTAGGGCACGGAGTTTTCTGCGGGTTTGAAGTCGTGGAGGTTGCCGAGAAGGAAGCGTGCAGTGTTGCGGATTCTCCTGTAGGTTTCGGATAAGGTCTTGAGGATCTGCTTTGAGATTCTAACGTCGTTGCGGTAATCGGTTGACGCTACCCAAAGCCTGAGAATATCCGCGCCGAACTCATCGCAGACTTCTTTGGGGGCAATGGTGTTGCCGAGAGACTTGCTCATTTTCCGGCCCTCCCCGTCGAGGGTGAAGCCGTGAGTCAGGACTTGTGCGTAAGGTGCTTGGCCCTTGATTGCGGTTGCCGTGAGTAATGAGGACTGGAACCACCCGCGATGCTGGTCGCTGCCCTCTAAGTACATGTCGCAAGGCCAAGACAGCCCGAAGCGTTCATTGAGCACCGACATGTGAGACACTCCCGAGTCAAACCAAACGTCAAGAATGTTGCTGTCCTTCTCGACGTTGTGGGAGCCGCAGTGGTCGCACTTGGCCAAGTCCCCGAAGAGCGATTCGAGACTCTCGCTCCACCATAGAGAGGTCCCGTCTTCAGCGTCCTTGACCTTTTCGGCGAACATTCGGATTCTGTCGGGTGTTAGGGTGAAGTGTCCGCAGTCCTTGCAGTGGATGGCGGGTACAGGGATTCCCCAAACTCTTTGGCGGGAAATGCACCAGTCAGAACGTGAGCTGACCATGTTATAGATTCTGTCGCGTCCCCAATCTGGAATCCACTTGACTTCCTCGTCGATGATTCGTAGTGCCTCGTCGCGGAACTCTTTGACGTTGATGAACCACTGGTCGGTAGCGCGGAAGATTACGGGTTTCTTGCACCTCCAGCAGTGCGGGTAACTGTGGTCGATTTTGCCGAGACCAAGAAGGCGGCCCTTTTCGCGGATTAGGTCAATTGCCTTGTTCCCGCCGTCCTGAAGGCTCATTCCTCCGACAATGGGAATATCCTTCTCGAATTTGCCCGCGTGGTCAACTGAGCTGTAGACTTTCAGGCCGTAACGTACTCCGGTTTCGTAGTCCTCCACGCCGTGTCCTGGTGAAGTGTGGACGCAGCCCGTACCTGTCTCAAGCTCTACGTAATCTGCGAGGACAACGAGTAATTCATTCTCGTAGAAGGGGTGAAGGGGCTTCAAGTTCTCGAGGTCCGCGCCCTTGACGGTGAAGAGGGGTGTGAAGGTCAAGCCGGTTGCTGAACTCACGGAGTCCTTGAGCGCGCCCGCAAACACGTAGACTTTTCCGGCAGCCTCGTAGAATGTGTAGTCGTAACGCGGGTGAACTGCGACTGCGGCACTTGACGGGAGGGTCCACGGGGTGGTGGTCCAGATTACGATATAGACCTCGCGTCCGGCCAGTTGGGGGAATTTCTTGCTTGCTTCGGGCAATGGGTAGGCAACGTAGACTGAGGGTGATTCTTCGTCCCAGTACTCGATTTCTCCGGCGGCTAGTGCGGTCTGGCAGTCGGTGCACCAGTATACGGGTTTGAGTCCGCGATAGATGAGGCCTTTTGCGACCATGTCTGCGAAGGCGTGGAGTTCGCGGTGTTCGTAGTGCGGGTCAAGTGTGATGTATGGGTGTTCCCACTCACCGAGAACCCCGAGACGCTTGAACTCTTCGCGCTGAACGTCGAGGTAATGTAGAGCAGTAGCCTTGCACTTTTTGCGGAGTTCTACGGGGTCAACGCCTGTGCCGAGTTTTGAGAGTTTTGCGTCTCTGAGGGAGCGTAACTCGATTGGGAGTCCGTGAGTGTCCCAGCCGGGGACATAGGGTGTGTAGCGTCCGGTCATGGTTTTGGCCTTGACGATGAAGTCCTTGAGGATTTTGTTGAAGGCCGTGCCGATGTGGATGTCTCCGTTTGCGTAGGGTGGGCCGTCGTGGAGCTGGAAGTGTTCGGGGGAATGTTCGCGTGCGTGAAGTGCTTTGTGGTAGATGTCGTGGGAGTCCCAGAACTCTAGGAAGCCTGGTTCACGTTTGGCGAGGTTTGCCCGCATTGGGAAATTCGTAACGGGCAGGTTTAGGGTATCTTTGTAATCTTTGCTGTCCATATAGAGAATAGATGCCTCCTGATTAGGATATGGATTAATAATTTGGTAATAGTATCACAAAATCTGGATGATGAATGAGGTTTGATATGATGTTGGGAGTTCCAGAGAAGAAAAATTTTTAGGAGGCGGCATGAATGAAGAGATTTGTGCGTAAGTTATTAGTGCTGGCGGGAATGATGCTGGCGGTGTGTAGTTGTGCGTGGGGGGATGTGGCGGTTGACGCTGAGAATTTCCCTGATGAGGTGTTCCGTAGGTATGTCGTTGCTAATTTCGACAGGGACAAGGACGGGATATTGAGTGATGCGGAGGTTGCGTCAGTAACGGAGATTGATATTGACAGCAAAGGCGTATCATCTCTTCAGGGAATAAGCTATTTCCGAAGCCTGACTACACTAAAATGCGGTTCTAACCAGTTGACTACACTTGATGTTAGCAGAAATACAGCCTTAACTGTGCTTAAGTGTAATCACAACAAATTAACTGCCCTGAACGTTAGCGGGTGTCCAGCGTTAGATTCTTTGGAATGTCAGTGTAATGGGCTAACAGAACTGGACGTGAGCAAGAATACTTCTTTGACCGGGCTGTGGTGCTATTGCAACAATCTTACAGGGCTGGACGTGAGCAAGAACACGGCTTTAGAGTGGCTCTCAAGTTTCGGGAATCAGCTAACCACTCTAGATGTGAGCAAAAACCCGGCTCTGGAGTATTTAGGATGTGAACATAACCAGCTAACTATTCTTGATGTGAGTCATAATCCGGCCCTAGAGGTAATATCTTGCAATAATAACCCATTGAGAACACTGAACTTGAGCAATAACACAATACTAACCGGGCTGTATTGCAATGATACCCTTTTGACGAGAATTGACGTGAGCAGCAGACGGCTCGATATACTTGATGCTACTAACTGTACGTATTTGCAGTACCTGTATTGCAGCTCAAACCAGCTCGCTAATACTAAGTTGAAGATCAGCGGATGCCCTGCCCTGAAAGTCCTGAACTGCAACTACAACCAGCTAACCCAGCTCGACCTGAACACCCACACTGGATTAACTAATCTCGCGTGCGACTTCATGATAGAGAGTGCGGACAATGTTTACACCTTCAACTTCACTAAGTTCAAGGCCGCATACAACCTCAACTGTGAGATTGATGATTCCTATAACCTCATGATACACGCACAAGATACCCTCATCACGCCATACATCTTTGACGTTAGGGAGACATCTTCCGGCGAATATATCCTGCGCTTCTCCATCCCCAATAAGAGAAGTCTTAGCTATATTGCTTTCAGGACAAGGGGAGCACAGACTATGGAAGTATTAGTATATCCTCCCTATTCGTCGTCCGGCACCGAACAACCCACAGGCACCGCACCCGAAATCACCACCTCCTCCCTGCCCCACGCAGCCACAGGCCATAACTACTCCCACCAACTCACAGCCTCAGGCTCCACACCTCTAACCTGGACAATCAGGGGAAAACTTCCCGACGGCCTCACCCTCTCACCCTCAGGCCTAATCTCCGGCACACCCACCAAAAAGGGCAAAAAGTCCTTCACCCTCACCGCCTCAAACGATTACGGCCATGACTCCAAACGCTTCACCCTCACCGTTCAGGACCCTCCAGCAATCACTACCGACTCCCTCAAACCCGCAGCAGTCGGCAAGAGATACTCCGCCTCGTTCAGGGGCAAAGGCACTTCACCCCTAACTTGGACCCTCGACGGAGAACTCCCGAACGGCCTCACCTTCAACAGCAAAACCGCAAAACTCTCCGGCACCCCAACTCAGAACGGCACCTTCTCTTTCACCCTTACCCTCACCAACCCAGCCGGCAGCGTCTCCGCAACATACACCCTCACAGTCTCCGCAACACTGCCCAAGATTTCCCCGTCATCCATCAAGAAGGGCACTTACGGCAAGTCCTACAGAATGGCCTTCACCGCTAAAGGCACCGCACCAATAACTTGGGACCTCGACGGAGAACTACCAGAAGGCCTCTCGTTCTCTGACGGAATAATCACAGGCACTCCCCTCGAGACCTGCACTGACCGCGAAATCACTATCATTGCCTCAAACATGGCGGGCAGTACCGAAAAACTTTACACCCTCACAATCAGGGGAATCACTCCGAAGATCCGCACTTACTCGCTCGCTCAGGGAATAATTGACACAGAATACACACTAGCCCTCGAGGCCATAGGAAGCCCTGAAATAGTCTGGAGTGCCTCAGGTCTGCCTGACGGGTTGAGCCTCACTGAGGACGGCACAATTTCCGGAACTCCCACAGAAGAAGGCAGGTTCAGGGTCAGAGTTACCGCAGAGAACTCCGAAGGCATTGCGGCAAAGAATTACACTCTTGATGTCCTCGCTCCCCCAGTCCTCAGCACAGAAGGTACAATCACCGCAGGCACTTTGGGCAGGAGTTACACATACAGACTTCAGGCCGAAGGGTCAAAGCCAATAGTTTACACAATCGCTGACGGTTCGCTTCCCACAGGCTTAACCCTCAACGCAAGGAACGGAACTCTCAGGGGTTGGCCAAGAGAGGCAGGGACTTACACTTTCACCGTTAGGGCCGAGAACGATGCAGGCACTGACGAGGCAGAAATCACTATCACGATTGACGCAACGGAGGACAACTCCGGGCTTCCCGCATACGGTGAGTCCGAAGGTGAGAGCGTCATTGTCGCAGTCTTGCCCGAAGTCAGTGCGGACGTTTCGGGAATGCATGATTTCTCCGTAACCCTCAGCCCAGACGTTGAGGCAGGAGCAAAATTAGTGTGGATTGCCGGAAGTTCAGAACCGTCGGAAGATGACCAGATAGCCGAGTTCGCAGACTCTGACGGCAAAGAGATCGAGGCTGTTCCAGAGGACCGCAGGATAACCGTATCAGCTTGGCTCAATGCCGGAATAACTTACAGGCCAGCTATAGCCGTCAAACGTTAGAACACTTCAGCCCCTCTCACAAAACGGGAGGGGTCAATTCCTCTTCATCTCCTCCCTGTACCTGCCGGGCGTTATGTGCAGAACCTTCCTGAATAACCGTATGAACGTCTCCGTATTCTCGTAGCCTAGTGCAAGCGAGATTTCACTAACCGTCATGTTCGTATTCCTCAGCATGTTTTCTGCACGCCTTATCCTAAGAAGCCTCCGCCACTCGCTGAAGTTCATTCCCGTAGTCCTGCGAATCAGCCTCGAACACTGCGACTCGGAGAACCCGAAATGCCTCGCTATGTCCGTCATGTTAAGAGTCCCGTTGTTCTCCTGCATGTACCCAACAACAGCAAACCCCGTTTTGTCCTGAATGTCCCCGTCCGAGTATGAGCAGGTCATAGAGCCGTGAAAATTCCTCATCACTTCAGCAGTCATAGTAATTAGCATCCCTATCTGAATCTGGTCCGAATACTCGTCGTTAGTCAGGTGCTCATCATAGATTCTCCTGATGAAGTCCTTCATTCTGCCCCCAGTGTGGTAAGCAAGATACTCTATCCTGTGCGAATTGTAGAGGCCCTCGCGGAAAAATTGACTCTGAATGTCCCGGCCCTTCGCAAGAGGCAGAAACATCTGGTGAAATGTACCCTTCCGTATAAGTATGTTGAGGACTATTGATTCGTCGTCAAAGACCTCCATTGTGTGATAGATTCCCGGAGCGATGAAGATAAAATCTCCCGCAGAAAATAGAACACGTTCGATTCCTATATTCTGAGTGCACTGACCAGAATACACGTACGCTATCTCGAAGAATACGTGCCTGTGTGTGAATGGAGGGGTGTACCTGTTGTGGGGACTGATGAAGACGTTACGTGAGTCGTCGGGAGAAAAATACTCGTCGTCATTCATCTGGTAAGAGATATTTTCCGGCAGAAGCTCAGGAATGATTAAGTGCCTCCGTCTTGCGTCATCAACGTCGATTCCGCCAAGAAATTTCCTCAAAGTATCGGGGCTCCTTCCCGCCTCGAAATACGAACGGTAAAAGACTTCATCATCATTCAGGTTAAGCAGTAGGTCATCAATCATAGCGCGCATTCATCCTCCTGCAAGAAAAGTCAATTCATTTACTCTTTGTGCCAAATTACGCTCTGGGATCTTTGGACTATCATATCAGCAGTTCCCAAAAAATTCACAAGGAGGCTCGCTATCATGAGCAAAAGTTTTCTGTATCGCCAGAGATTCGGTTACGGCATGGGTGATTTCGCCTGTAACTTAATCTGGCAGGTTATCTCACTGTACCTCCTCTACTTCTACACTGACGTTATGCACCTCGACGCTGCTGCAATAGCCGGAATGTTCGTAGTCTGCAGGATAATCGACGCAATCACCGACGTACTTGTGGGTTACGCTATCGACAAGACACACTCACGCTGGGGGAAGAGCCGCCCGTGGTTCCTGTTCGGAGCTGTTCCCTTCGCTCTGTCTGCGTACTTAGCCTTCAGCGTCCCGGATATTTCTCCTGAAGGCAAATTGGCTTATGCCTACGCTACGTATATCTTCCTGTCCTTCATGTACACAGTCGTGAATATCCCTCTCGCGTCAATCCTGCCGGCAATGACCGACGACATGAACGAGCGCACAGTTCTGGCAACCTGGAGGAAGTTCTTAGCGTTCTTGGGAGCAACGATAGTTTCGGCAACAGCACTCTCAATGGTCCACTACATCGGCAAGGGCGACGAGGTCTTGGGCTTCCGCGTAGTTATGGGGGTGTTCGGGGTTATCGGGACTCTGTGCTTCTTCCTTACGTTTGCTCTGGTCCGTGAGAATAACCTTCAGGACTCAGAAAAGAGCGTTTCACTCAAGGAAGCCGTAGGGTCTCTGGCGGTCAATACCCCGTGGAAATTATTTGCTCTAAACATTATGTTCATGTGGACGGGGTTCTTCATTCAGTCGGCGGCGTTGATCTACTACTACAAGTACTACGTGGGCAGCACATATCTCACTTCACTTGTGGCTACGATTATGACAATGGTACCGATGGTCGCTAACCTGTTCGTACCGTTCTTGGCCAAGAGGCTCGGCAAACGTAACCTGTACGTTGCTTCTGCGGCGACACAGCTTCTCGGTCTCGTGATAATCTGGCTCGGCGACAAGAGCACAAGCGTAATCATGGTGGGAGCGTTCATCTCTGCGGCAGGCTACGGAGTGAAGGAGAGTATCTATTTCTCGATGCAGGCGGACCCTGTAGACTACGGCGAGTGGAAGACGGGCGTTCAGGCAGCGGGACTCTTATCCTCAGTGAATGGGTTCTTGGGCAAAGTCGCTCAGGCGGTCGCGGGAGGTATCGGCGGAATGCTCCTATCTTGGGGAATGTACAACGCAGCAGCAGAGACACAGACCCCCGAAGCCCTCACCGCAATAAAGGCTATGTACCTGTATATCCCGATGGTACTGCTTGTTTGCTCGATAATCACTATGACGTTCTACAAACTTGATGAACAGTTCCCGCAGATTCAGGCAGATTTGGCCAAGAGAAGGGGAAAGTAGCGCATGGCCTTCACATTTCAGGTCAACAGCGACAAGTTCATACACGACGAGAAGCTATTAGCCAAAGCTGAGAGTTTCCGCCCAACGATTCACAAGGCCGCCGTTAAACCCGTAAGACTCCTAGACCCTGAGCGTGAGATTTCGCGTCTGGGTGAATACGGCCTCAAACGGGACGACAGAATAATTCTGGACTTCGGGAGGCACATTGTCGGGAAGTTCAGCGTAGACATTGCCAAGACTGGTTCACCTCAGGATGCCCCGCTGTTCATGCGCATAAAGTTCGCAGAGATGCCCGCAGAACTTCAGGCGGAAAGTTCGGACTATCAGGGGTGGCTGTCCCGGAGCTGGATTCAGGAGGAGTTCATTCACCTCGACGAACTGCCGGCAAGACTCGAACTCCCGAGACGCTACAGCTTCAGGTATGTTGAGATAAAGATTATCGACACGTCCCCGAAATGGCAGGCGGTCTTCACGAATCCGCAGGCTGTTGCTGAATCGTCAGCGGACTACTCGAAGTTACGCAAGCCCGAAATTGCTGACGACTTGCTGTCAAGAATCTATGACGCTGGAGTTACCACGCTGGCCGAGTGCATGCAGGACGTTTTTGAGGACGGACCGAAGCGCGACAGGAGATTATGGCTTGGGGATTTGAGGCTGCAGGCTCTGGCGAATTATGCGACGTTCGACAACATTGACCTTGTGAAACGCTGCCTGTACTTGTTCGCGGGAATGACCACAGAAGAGGGCAAAATCTCCGCAAATGTCTTCACACGTCCCGAGAACACACCAGATGATACGTTCCTGTACGAGTACTCGCTGTTCTTCGTGTCGACGCTCTACGACCTCAACAACTCTCACCCTGACCCTGAATTGGTGAGGGAACTCTACCCGGTGTGCAAGAGGCAGGTTGACTTGACGCTGAAGATGTTTGACGCTGAGGGAAGGTTGATGACGGACGAGAATTACCCCGTGTTTGTGGACTGGTCTAACGATTTCGCGAAGGACACAGCAGGGCAGGCGGAGACTATTTACGTTCTGAAGCAGTTTATCGCCCTCGCTGAGATTACCGGAGAGAGCGGGATTGAGTCTTACCGTGAGGCCTTGAGCAAGATTGCAGGATATGCCCGAGAAAAACTCTATGACCCTTCACGGAAATTGTTCGTGGCTGGGAACGGGGAGTACAACATTGCGTCTCAGGTGTGGATGGTGCTTGCTCATGTGATGAGTGATGACGAGAACCGCGAGATTTTGCGGACGATGATTCGCGAACTCTTCCCGGTAAAGGGGATAGCTACACCGTACATGTACCACTGCATAGCCGAAGCACTCTTTGAGGGAGGCCTGAAGGACGAGGCAGTGAAGCTAATGAAGGACTATTGGGGGAAGATGCTTGAACTTGGTGCGGACACTTTTTGGGAGGCGTTCGACCCCGACAAGCCGGAGTATTCACCGTACGGAAGCCCTATCGTGAACAGTTACTGCCACGCTTGGAGCTGCACACCAGTCTACCTAATCAGCAAGTACCTCTAGACAACAAAACCCCTCCGGCCAAAACCAGAGGGGGAATTTTTCCACGTTACATTTCTTGCTGATATACTACTTTTGCGGACCAACTTTCAATAATCACAAAAATTTTTGAGCGCGTAATGTTGAGTGCTATAATTACCAATATTCATTACTATTTTAATCAGAAAGGCCGGATGATAAATTGACAGACGATAATAATTTATGTGTAATTGCACATTACACATCGCACATCGCCTATTATTGTTCCTAATTTTCCTCTTATGCAGCGTACCAATTCTTCCTTCTTCTGCGGCCTCAAAAGTTTATGCTCCCGTAATCAAGACAAAAACGCTCCCAAAAGCTAAAGCCTCCGGCAAAACCTACACAGCCAGACTCGAACTAACTAGAGGCACTGAGCCGGTATCGTGGACTCTTGACGGTGAACTTCCTGAAGGTTTCATGTTCACTGAGCAGGTGATTAACGGCAAAACTGTTCATATCATCACTGGGGAAACTGATTATTCCGGCACATATCCCCTTACTCTGAGGGCTGCGAATGAGATTGGTAATGATGAACGTCAATACATCCTTCAGGTTGATGCAGTCAAACCCCAAATCGTAATTCCCAAAGGATTTTCCAGATCGTACAAGGTCAAAAAAGGGAGCAGCTTCACAATTGACCTCAGCGGATTATCCTTTACTGGTACGAAGCCCATCGAGCTGGATATTGACCAGACAGCAAAAGACTACGGCCTGACTCTCAACACCGACAGCCTGACTCTCACCGGCAATATTGATAATCCTCCCGAGAACGGCAAGATAAGTTTCAAGCTGGAGGCTCACAATCCCTACACACAGAGCAAGAACAAGCCGGTAACCCTCGCATTGACGCTGAACGTGAAGAGTGCTCCTGACGGACTGACCCCCCCCAGAACTCTCCGAAAAGTTCCGACGAAGTTCCGTACTATGGTACTGTCGGGAAGAAGTACATCGCGAAATTCAGGGCTGGCATTGGAGAAAAGCCCATAAAGTGGAGGTATGAAGTCATCAATGCCGGAAACATAACAGGTTACTGGATGTCTGCGATTTCCAGCCAAGCTGTCAGGCAGAATGACACAATAGAACAGCTTGCGGACGGAAGCATAAGGTGGAACGGCCTGACATTCTCAAGAAGCGGCACTATCTCCGGCAAACCTGATCACACGAGCATAATCGACTTCAGGGCAATAGCGTATAACGACTACGGTGCGGTAAGCTCGGATGTGTTCACGATAGACTGCGGAGAAGCTCCAGTGCTGAAGGCCAAGAACAGTGATGTGGTTACGATCCCTTCCTCTGGTGATATTGTCGTGAGCCTGAACACATACTTCAACTTCAACCATTCATACGACAGAACTCCTAAACCCGAAATTTTGCCTACTGACTATGCTCCGCGCTATTACCCTAAGACCGAATGGAGCGTGTTATCAGGATTACCTGACGGCCTGAAAATTGAGTGCACCGACAAAAATTTAGCAGTTACTCATCCTTTCACACCAACTGATTTTGACAGCGGGATAACACTTATAGAAGGCGGACCTTCTTTTGTTAATATTCGCAGAAGTTACATAACCGGTACTGTGTCTCCTGCGAACGTCGAGGCTGGCGTGAAGTACAGGGTAAAGATTCGCGCGTCAAACGTGTACGGTTCATCGGAGGGTATAATAACCCTTATGGTTAGGGACATGCCCGGAGGTCTGCCTGAATCGGACTCGTCGGAAGTTCCTCGTTATGCTGCTGTGGGCAGGAACTACTCGGCCAAGCTCACAGCTAGGACAGGTACGAAGCCCATAAAGTGGAAGTTTGTGCGTATCAGCGGCGACAAAACAGCCGGGACTCTGACGGACTGGAACGGCCTGAAGTTCAGCGCGAACAGCGGAACAATCAGAGGAAAGCCTGAGGCTGAAGGCGCGATAACTTTCCGTGCTTATGCGTACAACTCTGCTGGTGATACGTGGAGCAACTACACGATAGACTGCGGCTACGCTCCTGAGTTCACTGCGAATGGCAGGAACACAATAATAATTCCTGCTTCTGGTGATGTGTCTGTTGTCCTGAACAGCGAGTATTTCTATTCACCTTATGATTATTATGACGGTATTGTAGGCTGGGGCAATCTCGACGGGCCTGCTGAAGCACCAAAGCGCACGATCTGGAGTCTTCAGAATAATTCCCTGCCGCCTGGCTTGTCCCTGAACACATATAGATACAGCGGACTTTACCCGGCATATATGAGGGTTGATGACCCGAATAGAACACTTATTGACAGCACAAATTCATCATTGCCCGCGAACCTAGTGATGTCGCCGCCGTTATATGCGCCTTATACCAGATATCACGGAATCATAGAGGGAACGCTCAACATCACTGAGAAGAAGTACCTCAAGAAGTACCCATTAACAGTAATTGCCAGCAACGTATACGGCTCAACGAAAGGCAAGATTATTCTTTATGTCCGTGATCTGCCCAAGATAGATCCTGACGGGACACTTTCGACGTACCTGACCGCCGAAAACGATAAAGACTACAAGCTGGTTATTCCTATCAAGGCCCAGAAGTCTTACAGTCTGAAGCTGTACTACAACTCCGAACTGGTCATCAAGAAAATCGGGGACAGCGGATTGATTTGGAACTCCTCAGCAGGAACAATCACCGGAAGTGCCGGGAGCATGAATGCTGGCATATACAGCTTGAGGGTAGTATTGACTGATAATCAGGGGAGCGACGAGAAAGCGTTTACCCTTACCATACAGGGTGATACACCGCTGCCTGTTTTTCCAGTAATAAACCCTATAATTGTATATTCACTGCCTGACGCTGAGTCCGAAGACATTGATGAAAATACACAGCCCGAACCTCAAGGCATGAAGATAATCCGTGAACGTGATATTGAGTCTCTTGACAGTGGTACCCTCTGTATTGTCTCGAATGATGAATACATGATTGCGACTGTTCTTCCCGCAGTCTCTGTCGACAAAAGCGGGACGTATGATTTTGACGTTACTCTGAGCGATGATGTTCGGACTGGGGCAGCGTTATTCTGGTTTGCGTTCGCTGAACCTGAAGCATCGAACGTTATCCGTGTGGCTCAACAAGGGGAAGACTTACGCGCCGGTTATAGCGGTGAAACGTTAAGCGTAAATTACCCGACAAACCCAACAGAGAGACAAAAACCCCTCCGGCCAAAACCAGAGGGGTATTATTGTGCCCAGTGATAACTACTTCAGCACACCGAGTGCCGCATGTGCCGCCGCTACCCTCGCAACTGGTACACGGAACGGCGAGCAGCTAACGTAAGTCAGTCCCACCTGATGGCAGAACGCTATACTTGACGGGTTCCCGCCGTGCTCCCCGCAGATTCCGATTGACATTCCCGGATTCACACTGCGTCCCTTCTCTACAGCGAGCTTCACCAACTGCCCGGGGCCGTCCCTGTCGAGCTCCGCAAACGGGTTCTCCTTGAACACTCCCTTATCCACGTACTGGAACAAGAACTTATTCTCCGCGTCATCACGTGAATACCCGAGCGTTGTCTGTGTGAGGTCATTCGTCCCGCAGGAGAAGAACTGTGCGTACTCCGCGAGCTGGTCAGCAACTAGTGCCGCTCTCGGAAGCTCAATCATCGTCCCGACCTGATAGCCGAACTCAACGCCGGAAGCCTTCTTGACCTCAGCGGCTATCCTGTCAGCCATCTCACGGAAGAACTTCATCTCCGCCTTTGTCCCGACGATAGGAATCATCACCT
>JAFPZI010000082.1 GCA_017417365.1 Synergistaceae bacterium | reverse complement strand
TAAATTTATTGTCAGATCCTCTTTAGCCTCTCGAGGTTCATAACGTTCTGTTCAACCAGCTCGTTGCAAGTGATTTCTGCCTTAATCCCGCAAGAACTCAGCTTCCGGCATAATGCATTAACTATCTTGTCGCCGTCAAACCTCTGGATAGAACAAATGCTCAGGCGGTCGTGGAAAGCCGTAACGAGAATCAGGGACACACCGAACGGAGACTCCATGACAATATCATCTATCAAGTCATCCGCGCCTTCAGGCATGTCCATAATTCCCGGATAAGTTATGCCGTAAGTCATCTGCTTGAGGATTTCCGCAGTCTGTGAGGTGTTCTCTCGGCTCTTGGCCACAATCCCTTCTGGAGCGGCCTCAAAGGCTCTTACCGTCTGGGCTTTGTCGTAGAGGAATCCCGCGTAATTCTCCGGCTTTCTTGTCTGCGTCAGAATCTCGCGGTATCTCCGGCACTGTTCCTCTATTGGTGCGCTGTGCTGTTCGAGGCTCGACGGGAGGAACACGGAGTCAGAGAAATTTACTATGCAGTCCGTGTCAAAGACTTTGCGGAGGTCAGCAGGAAGCATGGTTAATATCGTCTTGTCGGTGTTGTAGGCTTCCCTCATTGCGCTTGAGGACACGTACAGCAGGAACGGTATAAAGCTGGCATTGTGGGTGTGAGCGGCCTTGAGGTATTGCTGAGTGCTCATTGTCAGGCGGATATGACGTGCTGAAGGGTAGTCAAATCCGTAGAAATCCTCTGACGGTGAGAAGACTTCTCCGCTGATTTCCGGCTTGTAGGACGGTTTCACTCCCTGCTTGCCGTAAACTTCGTAAGGGTTCAGGTTGGCTTCAGTCTCCCACTCTTCTCTTGCTGGCGGCTGTGAGCGTATAACTCCCTTGAAGTAATCATCAGGCAGTCCCTTAACGTGAACGGCATAGCGGCAAAATATCGTCTTGATGAACCTGAAGAGGCCGTTCCAGTCTGAGAGACCGTGATACACGGAGAAGACTACCTTGCGTTCATCCGACGGGTCATACTGGAAGCAGAACAGGTAGCCGTTCATGTCATCACTGCCGAAGTCATACCGCGAAGACAACGGCAATAACACTGCGGGCTTGTCGTTGTCCTCGTAGTGAAGAACCTCACCCTTCAGGACGGGCCTAGCTGAGAACTCAGGGAAGAGCCTTAACGCCTCATTAGCCGCAGTAATCAACGCCTCACGATTCACGGGAGACTTGAACGTAACCGGCAGGCGTATATCCATTGTTGAGCCTTTACCGGATGAAGTGTAGTAGAAATATTTATCCGACGCGCCTAATTCACGCAATAGAAATCCCTCCATAATTGATATTTTTCGTCGCTGAGAGGCCGTACCTCATGCATTGACCCTGAATCTATCACGAAGATACTGCTCCCGTCCGACGGTGTCCACGAGGCTAAATTCTCGGCTTCTGGTCTGCCGGTCTTGGCGAATGCTGCCAGACGTGCAACTAATTCTTTGCCAAGTGAGTAATCTTCCTTGCGCCAGAAGTCTTTACGCTTGTCGGTGAAGTAATCCAGCCAATAGGGCACATCCGAAGTGTGGAAAGCTCCCCATTGCTTGGACTCAGGGCCGGGCGTAACTTGTGCAAATTCGGCAAGCCAAGTGTTGGAGTTCTTCCTGAGTGAGGCGAACATCATAGCACTTGCTGTGTACCTGTCCTTAGCGACTGAGGCCACGAACTCCTGATAATTTCCCTTGAGGGGGTAGAGCTTGATTGCACGGTCAGCAATTTCCCCGAAACAGCTCCGCATTGCACGTTCATAGTCCTCCGGGCCGGCCATGTCCTTCATGAGCATAAATAGCATTGGGTCATTGCTCGTGTAAGTAACTATGAAGTCATAGTCATCACTTAGCCCAGCCTCTACACCCTGCCTGAATGTTCCCGTCAGAACGCGGCCGTCAATGCAGTACGGGTGGAAGATCGGTAACTTGAGGAGGTCATCAGTCGACATTGAGCGCAGAGCCTCGAGGTTGCCGCCGATGATTTTATCGCCCTCACGCTCGCAGTCGGACAGAGTGTGGTAAATGCTCGTCATAATCATATTTCCCTCTTCGTCCTGAGTGTATGAGGTCGGCATGTTGAAAGTTGCGTGGCTTATGGCGAAAACTCGCTTGAATAAGTTCTTGGCCATAGGTGAGACTGACAGCGAACACACCGCAGCACATCCTGAGGACTGCCCCATAATCGTAACGTTCTCGGGGTCTCCTCCGAAAGCCGCAATGTTATTCTTGACCCACTTCAGGACTGCAATTTGGTCGAGAAGCTGATAGTTGCCTGAAATCTTGTCGGGGTTCTCCGCAGAGAGGGCAGACCCTGCAAGAAGTCCGAGAAGCCCCACGCGGAAATTGGCCGTGATGAAGATTACTCCGCGCCTGGCGAGCTGTTCACCGTCGTAAACTTCGCACGAACTGCCGCCGGAGATGAAGCTCCCGCCGTGAAAATACACGATTACGGGTTTGTCCTTAACGTCAACGTCTGCAGGGCAATATATATTGAGTGTTAGGCAGTCTTCGGAGTAACCTTTTGAGGTGTCGATGATAAATTCTTCAGTCCACATGAGGAAGGGTGCTTGAGGGAGCTGTATTGCACTGCTGGAGAACTGGGAACAATCGCGTACACCTGACCAAGAGGAGCATTTTTGGGGGGCCTTCCACCTTAGGTGGCCTGTGGGAGGGGAGGCATAAGGAATACCTTTGAAGATGCTTACGAGACCGTCATTAGTCTTGAAGCCTGACACATAACCGCTTTCTGTCTTTATCATTCTAAGCTCCTTACTACTCATTAATTGAGTAATATATTATACATTGTAACGTTCTTGTTTGGCTGCCTAACTTTAGGGAGTTCCCAATAATAGAACATGTTCTATTTTGCGGCTGCCGGGCACGTTATATTCAAGGAATAATGAGCTTAATGCTATAATACCAGTCATAATTTTTCACACACAACGGAGGAATTTATTACTATGGCTAGATTTTGTGAATGCTGCGGGAGAGGTCCTGCTTCAGGTAACGCTGTGAGCCACTCGAACCGTCATACTCGTCGTCGCTGGATGATCAACCTTCAGACTGTCCGTATTGACGCTGGGGACGGCACTACGATTAAGGCGAAAGTCTGCACCAAGTGTCTGCGTTCCGGGTACGTGAAGCGTGCGGTAAATGCGGATTAAGCGTTGGGAGAAGACTTCAAGCGCGGCTGATTCTGTGCTTGTTCTTCTGACTGAGGAGGACACACAGAATCTCCCGAACCTCTCCGCACTAGACGAGGGACTTCGGGTAATCATAGCGGCTCTGGTATCACGCAAGGACTTTTCCGGCAAGAAGGGTAGTCTCTTGCGTGTTCCTATGGTTGAGGGCAATCTGTATCTGTGCGGGCTCGGCAAGACTGGGAAGCTCAAGCCTGCAGTGGTCCGTGATTGTCTTACACCCTCACTCAGGACGATAGGCCGTCAGCACAACAAGAGCGTACGAGTGATTCTGGGGTCTTCGGAGACGGAGAAATACTTCACTGTTACTCTTGGTGAGGCTGTGGGACTGTGCGGCTATGTATTCGACAAGTACAAGACTAAGGGGGAAGACTACGAACCCTTTGCGCTTGAGGAAGTCTTGACGGAGAACTACGAGCCTGAAGAGTTCGCTAAGGGGCAAGTTCTAGCGGCTTCACAGATATTTTCACGCCAGACAGCCAATGAGCCCGGGTGTGCTGTATGTCCACAGACGATGGCGGAGAAGGCTCAATCCCTCGCGGAAGAATGCGGCCTTGAGTGTGAAGTCTGGGACGAGGAGAGGCTGAAGACCGAGAAGGCTGGTGCGCTGCTTGCTGTTGGGAGCGGGTCAAAGAATCCCCCAAGACTTATTCACCTGACGTACAAGCCGGAGAACCCTGTGTGCCGAGTTGCGTTAGTCGGGAAGGGAATAACGTTCGACAGCGGGGGACTGGACATCAAGCCGTCGAGCTTCATGCGCACGATGAAGGGCGACAAGACCGGGGCGTGCAACGTTCTTGGAGTGATGAGGGGTGCTGCGTCTTTGGGTCTGAACGTGGAGGTACACGGGATTCTGTCGTGTGCTGAGAACATGCCATCGGGGACAGCGTGCAGGCCGGACGACATAATCACTGCCCGCAACGGAAAAACGATAGAGATCGACAACACCGACGCTGAAGGAAGGTTAGTGCTTGCGGACGCGCTTTGTGTTGCGAGCGAACTTGAGCCGGACGTGATTATCGACATGGCTACGTTGACGGGAGCGTGTATGGTAGCGTTGGGGAAGTACCGTGCGGGGTTGTTCTCGAACGACGAGGGACTAGCGGCCAAGATTCTTGAGGCTTCTGACCTGAGCGGGGAACCTTTGTGGAGGCTGCCGCTTGAGGACGAGCACATTTCTGAGACGCTGAAGAGTCCTTGTGCTGACCTCGTGAACAGCGGGGAGAGGTACGGAGGAGCGATATTTGCGGCGATGTTCCTGAAGGAGTTTGTCGGTGAGGGGATCGCTTGGGCGCATATGGACATAGCCGGACCGGACAGTACTGACAAGGAGTATGGGGTGTACTCTAAGGGCATGACGGCGTTTGGTGTGCGGACGTGCCTAGAATATCTCGCGGAGCTGTAGGTATGAGTGCAATAATATCCTGTAACTACGTATTATTACCCCCCCCCCCATAAGTAATATAGCCTACTTAACTATAGGTATTATCAGCCGTGAAGGTTTTGCGGTCATTATGACTGTGAGCCTTCACGGTTTTTTGTGCAAGGAGGTATAGATAAGTCATGAATACTCACACAATCAACATTAAGCAAAAAATTCTGCTGTTCCTGCTCTTGTCTGCATTAATGAGCATAAGTTTCTTCTCGCAGACGTATAGAACATTCCAGCTCGATTCGGAACGTTGGGTCAATAGTATGCTGGCTGCCGGAATAATAGGTATTGACTTATCAGAAGCAGATTTCGGAATGAATCTTTTATCCTGCGACGGTATTGTTTGGGACGGCATGTACGCAAACACTCTTGAACAGGGCGGTCATGATACTATGTATCTCTTGTGGCATAGCAATGACTACGGCAGCCGCACCGTGCAGATAGCCGGCACAAGAAAGCAGCAGATAGCTCCACAGGGCTGGTTCGCGTATTATTTGGGCCTGACGTATCAATGGACTCACATTCCCCCAAAATATTATTACTACATTTTGAGGCTGATGAATGCAGGACTTCTTGCACTTATACTTACTGGGATAAGTTTTGAGCTGAGGAAAGCATATGATATTTTCTTCGCCTCATGTTTCTACTGTGCATGTCTGGTATCTGTGTGGATAATAAATTTTTCTCCTAACTTGTACTGGGCAGCCTTCACTTGGTTTCTGCCTATGCTTCTGGGCCTCGTGTGCATGAACAATCCTTCCGTCAGATGGTACATGTATCCGCTTATTGCCCTAAGCGTAGCCGTGAAGTCTTGGTGCGGCTATGAATACATAAGCACTGTGATGATGTGTGCAATAGTTTTTACTCTGACGGAATATCTCTCAAGTCTCGGCAATGACAAGCTCCGCGCAAAAACTATGTTCAGCCTGACTTGGGGAATAGGCTTGTCTGCTCTGGCCGGGTTCGCAGGAGCTATATTGTTCCACGCTTACGTCCGGGGCGGAGGGGATGTAATAAGCGGTCTTAGTGAAATATATCATACCGACGTGCTTAGGCGTACATTTGGTTCAGCCGACGGACTTCCTGAAAACTTAGCGGATGATACTTTAATAAGGGAGGCCGTAAGTGCGTCAGTTATTCGCACTCTCGCCAGATATTTATTCAAGTATGAGGGCTGGCCTGCTCTGCTTATGCTGCTTGTGTCTTCTGCCTCAACAATAACGGCCAAGTTCAGGCACAATATTTCTGTGAAGCGGGATGTGATTCTTCTGGCAGTCTCGTTCTGGTCGAGCATATCGTGGTTTGTCTTGGCCAAGAATCACAGCTATATACATATAAGCATGAACTATGTCTTGTGGTACATGCCGTTTATCCCTGCAGCAATGTATGTGTTCCTGAAGCAGAGGCTGGCAGTCTTTATGCCTGACCCAGAACAACGCGCAGCACTCTCTGAAGCAGTCCCGGCCTTCATCAAGCGGGCAATATTTCTGCCATGCACTACGACAAGATAATTATAGGTGCAGGTCTTTACGGACTGTACAGCGCACTATTCTGCGGCAGGCTCGGCCAGAAAGTCCTAGTCCTTGAGCGAGATTCTGCTCCCTTCTCCCGAGCAACATACGTCAATCAAGCACGAGTGCACATGGGCTACCATTACCCCCGAAGCCTGTCGACCGCCATGAAGAGCGCGTACTACTTTGAGCGTTTCTGCGAGGACTTCGGGTTCTCCTGCCTTACGGATTTCACTCAGGTATACGCTACCAGCTCGGCCCTGAGCTGGACGAACGCAGAGGAGTTCATCAAGTTCTGCGGAGGGGCGGGGATTCCTTGTGAGCCTATAATGCCGGAAAAATACTTTCAGACCGGAATGTGCAGCGGAGCATTCATCACCCGGGAATACACGTATGACGCAGCGATTCTCCGGGACTGGTTCCTTGAACAGCTCGAGGGGTTCCCGGACGTTGAGCTTCTCTGCTCCCACCAAGTGGACAGGATAGACAGTGAGGGCAGAGTCTGGCGCGTCAGGGCAGGAAGTCTCACAGCAGAAGCTCCATTCATCCTCAATGCTTCTTACGCCGCAGTCAATGAGATCCACTCTCTGCTTGGCCTTGAGCCGTTCGGGATAAAGTACGAACTGTGCGAGATTATTCTGTGCACCGTCAGCGGGAATCTCAGGGACATAGGGCTTACCGTTATGGACGGACCGTTTTTCTCGATCATGCCCTTCGGCAAGACAGGCCTGCATTCCTTGACCTCTGTAACATTCACCCCTCATGAGACTTCTTACGATACTACAGCAGTTTTCCCCTGCCAGAAGAGGACTAACGGCCTGTGTTCTCCGGGAAATCTCTTCAACTGCAGCGAGTGTCCTGCAAAGCCTAAGAGTGCGTGGCCCTACATGAGCCAGCTTGCCATGAAATATATGAGGCCCGAATATGAGTTCAGCTATGCCGGAAGCCTCTTCAGCATGAAGCCTATCCTCAAGTCCAGCGAAGTAGATGACTCACGCCCGACAGTTATACGGCAATACAGCACAGACCCTGCATTTGTCAGCGTGTTATCCGGGAAGATCAATACAGTTTACGATCTCGACGAGGTGTTATCAGTATGAATAATAATCAAGACGAACGCAAGGAGCAAAACTTCATATCATCAGTAGTATATATCGATGAGGACAGTTCAGGGTGTGAGGAGTTTTTCCGTGAACTGCTGAAGTGCCTTGATGAACATTTTCTGCATTATGAGATTATCGCAGTGTGCAACGGAATTGATGAGGACATGAGCAGAAGACTTCACGGCCTCCTGGAGCAATATTCTGCCTCGCTGCACATGAGCTTAATCAATATGTCCGTGAGGCAGAGCCGGGAGCAGTGTATGAATGCCGGGCTTGACCTGTCAATAGGGGATTATGTCTACGAGTTCGACTCTGCTGAAGCTGTGCATGACTTCGGCCTTGTCTGGGAGGCATATCTGGAGGCTATGCACGGCAGCGATATAGTAACAGTATGCCCGAAGAAGGAAAATATCATGAGCAGGATATTCTACAGGACGTTCAACAGCCACAGCAATTCAGCTTACCCTCTGAGGACAAATGCTTTCACGTTAATATCACGGCGTGCGCTGAACAGGGTACACTCGGTTTACGTCAGTCCTACCTACAGGAAGGCAGTATATTCGTCAATAGGGCTGAAGCTATCTGTGCTGGAGTTTGATGGGACTGTTCAGAACAATGAACGCGATAAATTCGGGCTGGCGGTTGACAGCTTGCTGCTGTATACGGATTTCGGCTGCAAGTTCAGCCTGAATTTAGCGCTGCTGATGATGCTGGCGACTCTCACCGGGCTGGTCTATACGGCAGCTGTGTGGTTCGCAGGGAATCCTGTATCCGGCTGGACCACAATGATGTCTGTCCTGACTATGGGGCTGACCGGAGTATTTGCGGTCTTGGCTATTGTCATGAAGTATCTTACATTGATTATCAGGCTGTTCGTGAACCGGCAGAGTTATCTTGTCGAGAGCATAAAGAAAGTATAACAGAGGTGAAAATATGCGCACTTCGGAACGGAATATAACTTATGACTGGCTGAGGGTTATTGGGACATTATTTGTGTTGATAGGGCATAGTTCATATTTGAGCATTCACACAGAAATAGGAGGAGTTGATTATGTTCTTCCGAGCAATGTCCACGCTGTATATTACTCGCTGCCATTTGAACTTTTTCGAGGTCTATCAGGAAGGGTATATGGTTTTCACATGCCATTATTTTTTGTACTCTCTGGAGCTGTGCTGGCTTTAAGATCTCGTTCGTGCATTGGCGTGTGTGCGGTTGGGGGTGGAGGTAGACATATTAATTGAATCAAACATGAAGAGATTATTGATACCATATTTTATCTATGGTCTATGCTTTATGTTGCCAATTAAGTACGTCGGAAATTTCTATACCTACGACAATTTTGCACAAGCTGTAAGGAATTTTTTAGCAGGAAAGGAAAGCGGACATCTTTGGTTCCTTGCGGCATTATTCTGGTGTACGGTATCTTTTACACTGATCTTAACGTTCTTGCTGAGAAATAATGCGGACAGTGTATATATTCTGCTTATAGTTTCGGGGGGAATAAGTCTTATGCATGATTGTATTCCTATCGATATATTCGGACTACATAGAGGGCTGGATTATATATTTTGGTTCTCGTTAGGTTATGTATTCGAGCGCAGGAGAAGATTTTATGATTCGTGGAGCCTGAAGAAAGTTACAGGATTATTCTTGCTGCTTACTATAGCATCGATTTTTGCCGGAAAGTATCAGTTATTTATCGAGGCAAGATTCTTTGTCGTATTGAGAGGTATTACGCTAACATACTTATCAGCAATAATATGCTCAAGACTATTTACGAGCTTTACTAATACAGTCTTGCGGCATCTGCTAGTACACAATTCATTCTATATATATCTGTTTCATGACCCTTTAGAGTATGTTGTGCTGAGGATATTCATGAACAGGGAATATATGACGCATTCTTCTGGCGTTGTCATGTATGTATTCTCGAGGAGTATTCTTGTGCTTGTTGTGAGCATAATACTTGGAGAATTGATTACTACATTGAGGAGGAAGATAAATGTCTGTTGATTTTCTCGTGGGCAGTACTGGCTTCGTGGGGTCAAATCTTGCAGAGCAGCACAAATTCTCAGCTCTCTTCAGTTCCGTAAACATTAAGGAGGCGTACGATATGCGGCCAGATTTGCTGGTTTATGCCGGAGTCCCTTCTGAAATGTTCACGGCCAACGAACACCCTGACGAGGACATAAGGATTATTGATGCGGCAGAACAGAACATCTCCCGCATTGCCCCGCATAAGCTTGTGCTGATTTCTACAGCGGCTGTGTACCCTGACCCCTCAGGCTGCACGGAGGATACTGCTATAGATGAAGCCTTGCTGCTGCCCTATGGTGCCAACCGTCTCGCACTCGAACGCTGGGCTGAGAGAAATATTCATCGCTGCCTGATAGTACGTCTCCCGGCGTTGTTCGGGAAGAATCTGCGGAAGAACTTCATCTACGACATAATACACAGGATTCCTCCCATACTGACGGAGGCGAAATTCACGGTCCTCTCCGGCAGTGCTCCAGAACTGGCAGAGTATTATTCCCCTTACGGCAGAGGCTTCATGAAGTGCCGTGAAATCTCAAGCTTAGAGGAAGATAAACTCAGGCAGATTTTCCGCACTCTTGGTTTCAGCTCCGTGAACTTCACAGACAGCCGTTCAGCCTACCAGTTCTACCCGTTGAAGTACTTGTGGCAGCACATCAGCACAGCCCTATCATGCGGCCTAAAACGCCTGAACCTCGCAACCCCCCCGCTGTCCGCCGCAGAAGTATACCGCTTCCTGACCGGCAGAAAATTCGTCAACGAGCTCACCAAGCCCCCATTCAGCTACGACATCCGCACAAAACATTATGAGCTGTTCGGAGGCAAGAACGGCTATATTATGAGCTGCGGACAAGAACTAGCTGACCTCAGAGAATTTGTGGGGGAGGCAGGTCTATGAAGCTGTGTGCGTCAAATATCGCCTGGCCTGCTGAACTTGACGATACTGTCTTCAGGTACATGCGGGACTCAGGTTTTGCGGGCCTCGAGATTGCTCCTTCGCGCCTGTTCCCTGAGAGGCCCTATGACTGTTTGGGTGAGGCAGGAGAATTTGCACTGAGGCTCAAGAGAAATTACGGTCTGTCCGCTGCGTCAATACAGTCCGTCTTCTATGGGGTGAAAGGAAGTATCGCAGGGCCTCCGCAGGAACGCAGGGAGCTTCAGGAATGTATGCATAAAGCTGTGAACTTTGCTGATGCTCTGGACTGCCGGAATATCGTATTCGGCTGCCCAAAGAACAGAAGAATTGAGGCTCCCCAAGACAAGGCAGTTATTGAGGAGTTCCTGCTTAACGCGGCAGACTATGCACAGTATTACGGCGTGGTTATTGCCCTCGAACCAAATCCTGCTGTGTACGGCACAAACTTTATCAACACGACTCAGGAAGCCATAGAGCTTATTACCCGCCTGAACCATCCTGCACTGAGGCTCAATCTCGATTTCGGAACCGTAATAATCAACGGCGAATCTCTCGGCCTCGTGCGTAAATATTCTTTACTGGTTAATCATGTGCATATCAGTGAGCCGGCTCTTGCAGCAGTAACAAAGCATAGAGGCCACGCAGTACTACGCGGCATCCTTGAGGGGGCAGGCTGGGGGAAGTTCATATCTATCGAGATGAGACGGCAGGATATTTCTGAAATAGTCAGAGTCATGAATTACGTGAAGGAGGTATTCGCATGAGGCATTATTCCGGCATTAAGGGGGTCCCGGATTATGACTGCGAGGAACTGAAGCCTCGTATGTCTGATTACTGCCTGTTGATCCCGGTGCTCAATGAGGGTATAAGAATCCGGCTTGAACTTGAGCGGGCATTCAGTAGAGGAGTTCATGAACTTGCTGATATAGTTATCTGCGACGGCAATTCTCAGGACGGGAGCCTGAATCAATCCATGCTCAGGGGCTTTGGGGTCAATACTCTTCTTGTGAAGACAGGCATGGGAAGACAAGGTGCACAGCTCCGCACAGGGATTCACTGGGGGCTCACGAGAGGCTATGAGGGCTTCATCACTATTGACGGCAACAACAAGGACAGCATTGAGGATGTGCCAAAGTTCATAGATAAACTCAGGGAAGGTTATGACTTCGTACAAGGCTCAAGATTCATTGAGGGAGGAGAGGCCGTGAATACTCCGCTGTTTCGGTGGCTGTCAGTGAGGCTGATTCATGCGCCGTTAATCTCTATTGCGGCACGCCGTCATTTCACGGATACTACAAATGCCTTCAGAGCATATTCACGGCGTTACCTTATTGATGAGCGCGTCAAGCCCCTGCGTGATGTGTTCGTGTCATATGAACTTCTTGCGTATCTATCAGTCAGAGCGTCTCAGCTGGGAATGAGGGTGTGTGAGATTCCAGTGAGGCGGGAATATCCCAAGCACGGAAAAACGCCCACAAAGATACGTTCATTTAGTGGTAATTTTGAGCTGATGGGAATCCTTCTGAAGACATTAGCAGGAAAGTACGCCCCCCTTGCCTGAAGTAAGAGGGGCAAACTTTTACAGCAGCACGGGAATTAACTTGCTCCCGACAAATTCCATAATCCACCCCCCGAATAACCCCGTCAACACCGCTCCCGCACTCAACAGCAACAACGGTATCTTCATGTTCACCGACAACTTCAGCGGCACAACCCGAGCGTAGTCGTAATCCTCTCCAGGAAAGAACGCATCCGTAACTATCGGCAGCAAATACCCAGCCGTCAGCAGCGCACTCACCATAAGCACACCAACACCCACAACCCCCAGCGTCCCGAGACCCAGCGCACCCGAACACATGTACCACTTGGCCGCAAATCCTCCCGTAACAGGAAGCCCTATCAGCGACAACGAAGCCAGAGCAAAACACGTCATAGTTATTGGCAGTTCCTTACCCACTCCCCGTAACTGGTCAGCGTAGTGGTAATTCGCCCCCTCAAGCGTAAAGTAGATAACCACTCCCGCGCTCAGGAACAGGCAGCTCTTAGCCATTGCATGTGCCGCTATCTGCAACACAGCACCCCTCACACCGTCAGCGTTCAGCAGCATCATCGCAAACACCACGTACGAGACCTGACTCACGCTCGACCAAGCTATACGTTTCTTCAGGTGCTTCTCTGTGTAGGCCATCATCGAACCCGTGAAAATCGTCAAGAGTGCCATGCAGATTATCGCAGTCTGCACCCAAGTCCCACGCAGGAACTCATCACCCACAACGTAATAGATCACTCGAAACATCGCGATTACTCCGGCCTTCGTGATTAACCCCGAGAGCACTGCACTAGCCGGAGTCGGTGCCACAGGGTGTGCGGTCGGCAGCCAAGCGTGAAGAGGCACAAGCCCAGCCTTCGCCCCAAACCCAACGAGCGTCAGGAACGTTACTACCCTCAACATTCCTTCATGGTGCTCTGCCGTAATCCTCGCCATGTCCAGAACTCCACCCGGCGTGAACTCCATAGACACACCGTAGACCCGGAAGAAGAAGAACCCTCCCAACGCCATTGCCGCCCCAGCAAGTGAGTACAGCAAATACGAAATCGTTGCCCTTATTGCCTCCCTCTGCTGTGAGTGCATGACCAGCGGAAGAGTCATGAACGTCATTAACTCATAGAACAGGTACAATGTCAGGAGGTTAGCTGCACAAGCCACGCCGATTAATATCCCGAACGTCGACAGGAAGAACGCGTAAAACCTATCTACAGGAGGCCGCCTCCTCAAGTACTCGAAAGCGTAAAGAGTAACCAGAGGCCATATGAACGACACAAGGCAAGCGAACGCCCTCGCAGGGTAGTCGAACCTGAACGCTATAGACAGCGCAGGGGTCAACCTCCATAACACTATCAGCTCCTCATTGGTTACGCAGGCCGCAGCAAAAGTTATCCCCGCAGTTATGAACGTCATTACCCCGACGTAAATGTGCCTGTCCTCGAAAATCGGACGAGAGAACAGCGCAAACCCCGTAACTATTGGGAACAATATCGGTATAAGTGTCAAGTATGCATTGCTCATAGTACGTTCACCCCTCTCGTTATGAGCCTCAGTAACGGCACGCAGAACAGCCCCAAGTAGAAATTCAGAATCAGGAACACGCACATCGAGAAGTTGTAGAGCTTTGTGGGAGGATGTACGGTGAAGTTCTTCTGGGCGTCCTTGCTGTGAGTCAGAATAACTATTACCGCAGGGACATAGTACAATGCGTTCAACACGGAACTTGTTGCTAATGCTGCCAACGACCAGACCACAACAGGAGTATCAAACGAGGCCATCATCAGGCGCAGCTTTGACGCGAAACCGGCGAAGGCAGGTACACCCATCATTGAACATGCTCCGGCAATGAGGCCCAATCCCGCCCAGCGATTAACGTAGAACGTTCCCATCAGGGCATGAAGACCTTTCTTGTGTCCTGCGGAGTTGCTGAGACCTCCGGCGGCTGTGAAGAGCATCGGTTTTACGCAGGCATGTACGATTATGTGTAGGCATGCTGCTGCGATTCCTGCTGTTGTGTTGAGGCCGACCCCAAGAAAGATATACCCGACCTGAGCGACCGAAGACCACGCAATCATTCTCTTAACGTTCTTCTGCCTGAGTGCGTGGACCGAACCCATAATCATTGCGATAACCCCGAGAGCGAATATCACCGTGTCCATCCTGAGTGCGTGAATAACGTCGAGGCCGAACACTCGATAAAAGATCTTGATGATTGTGAAGATATGCCCCTTCAGGACGAGCCCCGAGAGAATTGCGCTTGAGGCGTTCGTTGAGCTTCCGTGAGCGTCAGGCAGCCACGAGGCAAACGGGTAAAGTGCACTCTTTATAGCGAGTCCTACGGTGATTAGTGCGAGTGAGACCGTCAGCGGCATAATGTAGCTCTTAGTCGTTACGAGGACCTGTATAGCTCCGTGCATGTTCTGCATCAAGAGATGTCCCGTCAAGTCATAGAGAAGGCATATCGCAATCATGACCAATCCCGACCCTACGAGGCTCATAACCAGATAGCGCAGGGCAGCACGTACGGTTTCTGCACCCTCCTTGACCGCGACAATCGAACACGCAGCAATTGTGTTGATCTCAATGAACACGTAAGCAGTGAACAAGTCATTAGTGTAGGTGAGAGCCAAGAGCGAGGCCATGAGGAGATTGACGAGGACGCAGAAAATATTTCGCCTAGCCGGAGCAATGTCCTCCTGAGTTGACGAGAAGTTACCCAATAGAGAGAGTAACATTGCGACGCTGAACACCAACGCCAACACTGCCTCAAGTGGTCCTGCTCGTAACTCGTTGCCCCAAGGGGCGGGGAAATGTCCCATCGAGAAGTTGAACGCCAGACTTTGTCCCGAGTTCGTGAGGGTGTAGAGCAGATACGCCGAGAGAACTCCGACTGTGCCAATGAGGTAACACGATAATTTTTCTGGGAGCCTGTTTCTGTTGGGCAGTAGGGGAGTAATTATCGCGGCAATCATCATGAGGAAGATGCTAGCGAACGGGATATTATACGCGAACATATTAATCATGCGAGCACGTCCTCTTCTGCGTCGGAAATCTTGGTCTCTAACTCCTCTTGCTGTTCGGTCATCTTCATTAGGGCCTCGTCAATGTTCAGAGTCCCGTAATGTTCGTACAGCTTGAGGGTCAGTGCCAGAGCGAACGCCGTAACACTGACGCTGACGACGATACCCGTCAAGACCAGTCCTGCGGGTACGGGGTTGACGTAAACGTCCGGGTTGGTTATCCATCCTCCGCCCTGAGCCTCGAGGAGAATGGGTGCGGCTCTTCCCTCAACGTAACCCTTAGCGGCCAAGAACAGATACACCGCAGTATCCATGATGTTTAGGCCGATAATCTTCTTGATGAGGTTGCGCTGAAGGAGTAAGTTAGTGAGGCCGATACCAGAGAGGATTACGGCGGCGGCTTCGTAATGGTTGAGCAATAATTTTTCTAGCATGTTACATATCCCCCTCGCTGAACAGGGCATAGAACCCGTAAAGAGTTCCGGCAACGATAAGGCCCACGCAGATATTCAGTGGAAGTATGAGGCCTGCGCTGAGGATGTCGCCTATTGTGCCCTTAGGAATGATTGAGTGCAGGTGATTAGCTCCTGTGAAGAAAGAATAGCCTTTGGAGAGAGCGTAAATCATCAGAGCCGTAGAACTTGAGACGATGAATGTGCGTTCGTTGAAGAAGTTGTGAACTCTCTCGAAGCCGAAAGCATTTGCCGCGAGTATAAGAGCCGTGCTGAGGATTGCGCCCCCAGAGAAGCCGCCTCCAGGTGAGAGGTGCCCATTGATTACGACAACGCAGCCCATCATGAGTATTACGGGAATAGAGAGCGAGGCCACGCCCTGAAGAATAGCGTCGTCCTTCCTGAGGAGGTGATGACGGATAACGGGAGGCCCTCTCTGCGAGAAGTTGCGGCCTTCTGGGTCAGTGTGAGGGTTCTGGCTGTCCTTGAGGGAATTTCTGCGTGAGGCCCCGAGAATCATGAGTACGCTGACAGCGGCGGTGAAGAGTACTGCGGACTCTCCGAAGGTGTCGAAGGCTCTATAGTCTAGGATGAGGCCTGCGACTATGTTTTGAGCACCAGTTTCGCGCCCTCCGTGCTGGACGTAACGGCGGATTACCTCATTGTTAGCGGGGTTGCGCTCGTGTCCGAAGGGTGGAAGTTCTGCGACAGTGGCCAAGAGGAGCGAGACTATCACGATGCAGGTTAGGACGCTTAGGCCTGAGTAGATGACGGAGAAGAGGTGGAGTCCGTGTAGTTCGAGCCATTGAGTGTAGCGTTCCTTGAGAGTGGCCTCGTGGAAGCGGGAGAATTTGTCGGTAGGTTTTTGCGAGAAGGGCAGGGCAGGTGGAGGTTCGGGGGGGATGACTTCGTTTTCTGGACGGGGTCCGTTGCCCATGACCCAGTTGAAGAATTGGGTCCAGATGTTGCGTAGTTCTTCGTTCAAGGTATGTGTGTCTCCTTTCGTGTTAGTGTTTTGGGGTTACCATGTTTGGCCGAGTTGGCGCAGTGCGTCTTGTGCGACGGAGTATCCTTGTTGAGCGGCCTTGCGTAACCACTTGACGGCCTCTGACTTATCCTGAGGCACACCCTCGCCGTCTAAGTACATAGCCCCCAGCACGGTTTGTGCCTGACCATGTCCCTGTTCAGCGGCTTTGCGCCACCATCTCTCGGCCTCTGTTTTGTCCTGACGCACCCCATCGCCTTTGTAGTACATAAGCCCCAGATTGTATTGTGCTACAGCATGTTCCTGTTCAGCGGCTTTGCGATACCACCTCGCGGCTTCTGCGTAGTCTTGTGGCACCCCATCGCCGGTCTCGTACATAGACCCCAGACTGTATTGTGCGACATTATCTCCCTGTTCAGCAGCTTTGTGGAACCATTTTGCAGCTTCTTCGTGATTCTGCTTCACTCCCCAACCTTTGTAGTACATAAGCCCCAGATTGTATTGTGCCTGAGCATCCCCCTGTTCAGCAGCTTTACGATACCATCTCGCGGCCTCAGAATGATTCTGCGGAGTCCCAACACCTTCATCGTACATAAGCCCAAGAAAGTATTGCGCTTCCCTGTGTCCGTTCTCCTCTGCGGCTCTGCGAATCCATTTGAGGGCTTCAGTATAATTCTTGGCGACCTTCTCGCCTGTGTAGTACATCAAACCTAGTGCGTACTGTGCCTGTGCATCACCGTTTTCTGCCCGTTCCTTCATTTCGTCGAGCGGTGTACGTGTGATGTATCCCCATGCAGCGTCGAGCAGCTTGCCAACAGCCCATTCGAGCGCAGCACTCCCTATAGTTTCTAAGCCAAAACCTGCTGCCCTCGTTGGAACAGCACCGCCAACTACCATAACAACCACCAACAACGCAATTACCTTGTGAAACCTGTTCAACATGGTTATTACCTCCTTAGGTTATTTCCCGTTAGTCATACTTGGCCACCTACAGTTCAAGAAATTCTGACGCGCTCATGATTCGGGGATTCTTCACGTCAGACTCCAGAAAATCCCAATGACTGTTCTTCACGCATTTCCCTGCGTCTTTCCTTCACCAGAGCAACAACATCGTACAAGCCGACACGTTCAGCTTCACCCTTATTCATCACTTCTCCTCCTCGTCCTTGTGCCCCATCTGCCCAATCCTCCTCAACGCAAGAAAGAACAACACGCTCGTTACCCCCGCACCAACCGCCGCTTCAGTTATCGCCAAATCAGGAGACCTCAGCAACACCCATATCACCGCCATCACCAAACTATAGCTCATGAAGATTATTACCGAGTTCAGCAGGTTCTTAGAGATCGACACCGCAACCGCACACACTATCAGGAACAACAACAACAGCCACTCAATCGTCAGCATTGCCCTTCCCCTCCGTCATGTCCACAAAATCGCACAATTCCCCAAGCTCAGGATTGGTCTTGACCTCCGCACGCGCCACCAAATGACTCGCCGCAGGGTTGCACAGCCACAAGAACACTATCACCAGTGCCAGCTTCAGGCTAAACACGTTCCACCCAGACAGCACGATTAACCCCAGCATCACAAGCAACGCACCCAAAGTATCGCACTTGGCCGCAACGTGAATCCTGTTCAGCATGTGCGAGAACCTGAATATCCCCACAGTAGCAATCCCCAATGTGAACAGCCCAGACACTATCAGCATTCCAGCAATAACCACACGAATCATTCTTCACTGCCCTCCTTATTCTCCAGCACAGAACGAGCCAGCACCACAACAGACAAGAAACTTATTATCGCGTAAATCAGGCATATATCCACAAGGTAGCTCTGCCCAACGACCAGCGACAACACCGCTATCAACACTATAATCTTCGTCCCGATTATGCTCGCTGCCGTTATCCTGTCCGTGTAACGGGGCCCCAAAGCTGCCCTCATCAGACACAGGAATATCGACACAGACAAGAATATTGCGCTCCCTATCAGCAAAAAATTCTGCACAGTCGTAACATCAGGCATCAGCTATCCTCTCCATTCTGGCTAATAGTCTCTCGAATATGCTCCCCTCAAGCCCGGCAGCTATCTCACGATTCAGGGCATGCACAAGAAGTTCATCTCCCTCAAGAGACACGGTGATTGTCCCGGGAGTCAGAGTGATTGAGTTTGCGAGGGCTACTCTTGCTGCATTAGTCTTAAGTTGTGTCCTGAACTTCACTAGGCACGGCTCAACCTCAATTCTCGGGGCGAGCACCAACCTCGTTATTGCCGCATTGGCCCGCACTATCTCCACAAGAAGCACTACACCATAGAACACAGCATCAGGCAGCAGCTTAACGCACCTCAAGAAATTTGCTCCCGTGAACCTGATGTGCAGACAGCGTTTCACGAACAGGTCAAGGCCAAGCGAAATTACTGCTCCGGCAATGACTATCTCAGCAGTAACCCTGCCGTTGAAGATTACCCATAACACAAAATATACGAGGCTCAAAATATTACCTCCTCTGCAATAATGAATTAACCTGCTGGATTGAAAGACGGCTTAAATTTTAGCATAAGGCATTGTAAAATTTGCCAGTCATATATTCTTAGCAAGGAGCATATTTTCATGAGCAGAATAACTTTCAACGACGAATGCGTTCACGTGGTCTTTCTCGGCCTCCCAAACGTACCAGGCATAGCTGCGGAAATCTTCAGCACCCTCTCCAGCCATTCCGTAAGCATCAGCATGGCAACTCAGAACACTATGCGCGGAGGACGGTCCGACTTGTCGTTCTTGATCGGCAGGGACAGACTCGACGACGTTATCACAATCTGCCGGGAACTCTCCGAACGTGTCGGCGGTCAAGGGGTCTCATTCATGACCGAGATAGCTGCACTCGTCGTGAAACTGGACTCCCCCGGCGACTCCGCTGGAACGTTGGCGAAAATCTTCGCTGCTCTGGCCTCCGTGAAGGTCAACATCGAGATCATCAACTCAACGCAGGAGAGCGCGATATGTATCGTCAGCAAGACCAAAGCTCAGGAGGGCCTCGCAACCCTGAAGAGAGCCTTCGGGGAATAGACCGGCTGCAGCGAGTCCCGATCGTCAAGTTGTCCACAAAACTTTATACGCAAAACTACTGATTTCAGATTTCGTAATTCTGGTGTATTATACGCACCGTCCTACGGAAATTACGTAGCGAAATATCGTCAAACCGACGCAGAACTTACTAACCAGAGGCCGAAGAAATGAGGTGCAAGAATCCCCGTTCAGGCATTACGGAAGAGTTCAGGGCGGAGGGCGCAGGAGGTCGGATATTAGCCTCACAAACTGTCAGAGGGACAGAAAGGAAACAAGGTAACTTTCCGAACCCCCGCAGGCTCAGGGCAATAGAAAGACTGAGTGCGTAAAGGCGATAGTTGTTTGACAATTTCATAAGGGGGTTAATTTTACAATGAAGAAATTAGCATTAGTATTAGCTGTAGTAGCAGTAGCAGCACTTTCGGCCCCGGCATTCTCGGCAACCAACCCGTTTATGGACGTTCCGATGAATCACTGGGCATATGATGCAATCGGCCAGTTAGCGGCACACGGCATTCTGTCAGGATTCCCTGATGGTACGTACAAGGGCCAGCAGCAGACGACGCGTTACGAGATGGCTTCAGCACTTGCCAGAGCACTCGCAGTTGTTGACATGACGAAGGCCAGCAAGCAGGACGTAGAGATGCTGAAGAGACTCGTTGTTGAGTTCAAGGACGAGCTTGAGGCACTGGGAGTCCGCGTTGATGAGCTTGACGAGAGAGTCAGGGTCCTTGAGGACAGGCTCGGCGGCTGGCACATTCACGGAACGTTGGTACTCGATGTTATGAACCAGAGCGGAAACGGTGCAGGCGACGCATTCGGGCGTGACGGCGACGGTTCAATCACATTCGATGAGGCCAGACTGTTCTTCGAGCGCACGTTCAGCGCGGGTGTTACCGACGAAGAGGGCAACGACAGGACAGCATTCTTCCGCGCAAGACTTCGTAATGAGAATACAACGCGCGTAAACTCTGACGGCGACCGCGTAAACGGTGCATACTTCGACAGGTTCTATGTTGATATGCCGTTCTTCATGGATACCACGCTCACAGTAGGTCGTTGGAACTGGGCATGGGAAGGCGCATACAAGATTGATCTTCCGATGACCGGCGGCTGGGACGGAGACCAGATCCTTACCGACTGGACTTGGGACGGCTTAGGCCTCACGAAGGACTTCGGAATGGGCGTAGTCAATGTAGCAGTTGCGCACCCCAACAAGTGGACAACGAAGGACTGGATGGTGTTAGCACGCGGTTCGTTCCAGTTCACGGAGCAGTTCGGGTTTGACATCGGCGGCCAGGCATTCATCGGCGACAACGCTGACTACAAGTACTTCAGCACTGACGACAACAGGTGGCACGGTGCCGCAGACAACAGCATGTGGACGATTTTCGCGGGCCTTCGCTTCGACTTCAACGAGGCAATCAGCTTCAAGGGAATCTTCTACCACCAGAAGACCAACTCCGAGTACATCGGCTACGACACAGCGGGCTATCCTCACTGGTACGATGTTGACGACAAGGACGACGCGAACCACTGGGCAGTCATCCTTCATCTGAAGCAGGAGCTCCTGAAGTTCACCAGCGTATGGCTCGAGTACGGCCAGTTTGATGAGGGCTTCGTAGGAATGAACGGCGGTATGTTGTTCTACAGCTCATTCAACCAGGATACGTTCGGCGGTAGTGCAGTAGCTAACGACACGAAGTACTGGAGAGTTGGACTTGGCCAGCAGTGGACGGATAAGTTCGCGACGCACCTGTTCTACTACGGCTACAAGGTTGAGGGCTGGGGCGGAGCTGACGACGTGAAGCCTTCAGAGTTTGGTGCAGGTATTCAGTACCAGCTGAACGACAGCACAACGATGGGTCTGAACTACATCCACGTGAAGAACGATGTACCTGATAGCGTACGTAGTGCTGGATTGGCTGATCAGGATAACGTAGTAAGGTTCAGGACGAAGGTAACGTTCTAGTCTTGGGCAGTAAGGTTTGAGGTTCTTGGCTGAAGATTTCGGCGGGTTTTGATGAATCTTCGGGGGAAGAGGCCGGAGGAATCGGTGAAGGACTTCAGGAAGAATTGACGCAGAATTATAGCGGAGTTCTCTCAGAGATGAGGGGCTCCGCTTTTTTTGTGGGGTGAAGCGTGAGTGTACAGGATTGATTTCTACACGGACGAGAACGGTAAAAGCGAGCTGATGGACTTTATCAGGGGACTTCTGCTCTCATCCGGAACGAATAAGGATGCCCGGATACAGTATGATAAAATCTATTCACAGATAGGACTTCTTCGTGAGAAGGGGACAAGCCTTCCAGCAAAATATACTAAGCATATCGACGAAGATATTTGGGAGCTCAGGCCGGGCAAGAATAGAATATTGTATTTCTGCTGGCTTGATGATATGTTTGTGTTGCTGCATTATTTCCGCAAGAAGACTGACAAGACTCCCCGTCAGGAAATAGAGCGGGCCAAAGCAGAACGTGATGATTATGTGAGGAGGCATAAGAATCAATGAGGTATGAGGACATACAGACTTGGGACGATTTCGAGGAGTATGCTAAGTCGACGAGTCCAGAGGCACGGGCCGAAATGGAGAGGCTGGACAGCATAGTGAAGGCAATAGTCTTTGCTTCCGACAGCCTGAACGAAATGGGGATGGGGCTTGAGCTGTATAACTTGGACGAAGAAGAAGAAGCAGAAGAGGTTGAAGAGGCCGTAGCTGCGGTGTAGGAATTGAGCGGAGTTTTCTCGTGAGTGAGGGGGCTCCGCTTTTTTTGTGGGGGTGAAGCGTGAGTGTACAGGATTGATTTCTACAAGGACGAGAAGGGTAAAAGCGAGCTGTTAGACTTTATAGACTCTCTGCGGATAAGGTCAGGCAACAACAAGGATGCACGTATTCAGTATGAGCAAATTTTCTCTCAGATAAACCTGCTCATGGAACATGGCACTAACCTGCCTGCGAATATCACTAAGCATATTGACGAGGATATTTGGGAGCTCAGGCCGGGACATAATAGAGTGCTATACTTTTGCTATATTGATGATATGTTTGTTCTGCTTCACCATTTCCGCAAGAAGACGGACAAGACTCCCAGACGTGAAATAGAGCGGGCCAAAGCAGAACGTGATGAATACGTGAGGAGGTCTAAACAGTAATGGAACTTAAGGACGTAAATACTTGGGACGAATACGAAGAGTACGTGAGGTCTCAAGGGCCGGAGGGAGCAGCTGTAGTTGAGAAGTGCACTCGTATTGCTCATGCTGTGTGTGTGGCTATGGATGCCTTGAATGAGATTCATATGGGCATGGAGATTTATGACCTTGACGAGATACCGGGCGAAGCTGAAGAGGCCGTAGCTGCGGTGTAGGAATTGAGCGGAGTTTTCTCGTGAGTGAGGGGGCTCCGCTTTTTTGCGGACGTATAATTCAGAGGGAAGGGAGGTGATAATTCATGAGCAAAGCAGTCAAGGATTCAGAGAAGGCAAAATTGACCATCACGATTGATGCGAAAATGAAGAAGCAGTTTGCGCAGCTGTGCGAGGATATTGGGCTGCCTGTGGCGACGGTGATTAGTGCACTGATGAGCCAAGCTGTCAGGAAACAGGAAGTGCGGATCTCTTCGCTGGACGTCAACGGATTCACACCAAGAGAGGCAGCGGAAATTCTGCGCCGCTGGAAAAGTTATCAGGCCATGCAGAAAAAACCTTACACGACAGAGAATGACGAGTGAGAACAATGCGCGGAATATTTTGGGAAGCTGGAGCTTGGGAAGACTATCTGGAGATACAGACACAGAAGCCTTTATTGAAGCGAGTGAACATGCTGATTAAGGACATTCAGCGCAACGGGTACTTGTGTTCGTACGGCAAGCCCGAGAGATTGAGCAATGATTTATCAGGGTTAGCCAGCGTCAGAATCGACAAGAAGCACAGACTTGTGTTCAGCGTCGACAGCGAACGAGTAGCTATAACTGAGTGCGGAGGCCACTACGGCGACCACTGAGGGACAAAAAATTTCCGGCAATGACCCTCTCGAATCACTGCCGGGAAAATCTCTTCACTAATTCACACACACAAGCTGCTACCTGCGCTTCTTGGTCCTACGAGTCGACGCAGGAGCCCTCCCTCCAGAACGACCCGACTCAAGACTGGTCTTCGCGTCCTGTGCCGGAACATAGTTCGGGTTCGCAGCCAACGCACGGTCAAACCACTGCGCCGCCTCGCTCCTCATTCCCAGAGCCTGCGCAATCATTCCTGCCTGATACGCCGCCAAGTAGTCCCCTGAATACGTCCTGTACATCTCTGCGTAACGGTTGTAGGCATTACGGGTCTTGCCCGCCCTCTGAAGGTTCTTGTGAAGGGTTATTCTTGATCTCTTCTCGCCCTCAGCAAGACTGTACGTCGGGATAACTCGCTCGGGGTTCGTTGAGCTGTCCTCGAGCCCCGCAGGACGATCCCCGAACGATGACGCTCCGACTGACCGGGAATAGCTCGGGTCCGGTTCTGGTTCTGGTGCTGACGGCTCGTAGGTCTGGCCCCCTGCAATGTCACTTAACCGGCTGTCAACATCTCCGCCACCCTCAAGCGAGCTCGCCATAGGCCGTGAAGTAGCTATCTCCTTCTTCTTGATGAGGGACTGAGCTTCACTCGGGGAAATCGGGCTTATCTTGTCCCCGCGCCGAATTAGTGAGGGATTGCCGCCGTTCTTAATCACTCGGGCCATGCTGAACTCGTTTTGCACTTCCGTAACCTGAACGATTGCTATAGTCTTAGTCTTGCGGCCTATGACCCTTCCCCTCATGTCAAGAACTTCACTGCCCTCCGCGTAAACCCGGTACATGCTCCCGTTGTGAGCTCCTGCAACTGCCCCGACGCTTAGGGTGATTTCACTGCTGCCCCCGCTTAGGACCTGCATATACTCACCCACTGTGGCCTCTAGCACCCTTTGGCCAAGTTTCGTTACCGCGTCCTGTATAGCATCGTCCTCAAGCCCACCGGCGGAGTCTTCAGCCTGCTTCACTCCACCGATACTCACAGCAGATGCCTTCTTGCTCGCCCGGCCGGTCTCGGAGACTGACAGCACTACTTCGCCGGTCTTGGTGTCGAGGACCCTAACGTCTATCGTAACTTCTACGTCAGTATTCACCTGCGCAAACAGTCCGCCGAACCCTGAAGCTTTCGTGCTCTTGTTGAACCTGGTTACTGCTCCAAGAAGTACGTATTCACAGCCCGCCAAACGTCCTACGGATACTGCCATGTTTGGGTCAACTACTCCCGACATGCTCAAGTTGTGTTCACGGGCAATTGCTCCTAGACGGTCCCGCTCAATCACTGCAAGAGAATCCGAATTGGCCAGCACACGGACGAACACATCCATTATGCCGTCAACCTGAACGTTTGAGAGCCCGTTAGCCCTGTTTGCGAAGCTCATAACTCCCAAACGCACCACATCATTAGCTCCCGCACATGAAGCCAGAGACAGGAGCATTACCGCAAGAACTAACACCGAGATAACTTTACGCATTGCAATTCCTCCTTAGAATATTTGTGAGAGTGCCTGTTCAACCGCGTTGTTGATCGCGTTCTGCATGGCCTCTTCTGCTGTGTAGCCTATGGATTTTCCCTGCGCCACGTCTCCTCCGAGCTTGGTTGCGCGGGAAGTTACCGCCAAAAGTGTTACCGTAGCTGTTGCCGTCAATGACCCCATAGGGTTGCGCACGGGGTAGCTTGCCCTCACACGAGCAACTATTGTGGCCGCCGCGCTGTAGTGTCCGTTGACCTTGAGGAGTGCCGCTATGTTGCCCTCGAAAGCGTAACGTGCCGCCTGAGCTTTTGCCGCCGCCATCTTCATACGCTTCATCTTCTGTTCATCAACGACTCTGTAACCGTGATTCACAAGCTCACGGATAATCATAGCTTCTGCTGCGCTCTGGTGCATGTAGTCGGGAGCCTCGACGATTACGCCTATGTCCCCGTGCTTAGGGAGAATCCTTCTCGGCATTGCTCCCTGAGAGTCGTAGCCGTTGCTGGAGCCTCCTCCGGGTGAGAGCTTGCCCCTCCTGAGCATTGCAGATTCTGACGTGCCGGTGAAGACTGACAGAATGATAATGATACACACAAACCTTCTCAGCAATTAATACCTCCCCTTTCTCTGTTCCTCGTGAAGACGTTTGCGGGCGTCCCTGAGTGCCTGAGCCGCTGATTGTTTGTCCCCTGCCTCACGGAATAACTTTCCTGCCCTGTGAAGCTGCCTGCTGGACATCTTAGCGTCGAGTTCTGCACGGAGTTCACGCAATAACTTCACGCACTCTTTGGGCTGGGCCGTCCGTAAGAAGCATTCTGAAGCGTCAAGGTACGCATCAACGTCCGACCACCTGAACTCGTGAATGTTCCTGAAGACCGGCAGTGCCTCGCGGAATTTCCCGGCCTCGAAGAGAGTCAATGCGTGATTCCTGTAGAGGAAGCGGCAATATTCGTCGTCGAGAGTCCCGCGCTTTGGGACGTTGTCCGAGAGAGTCCCGGCGGTCCGTGAGTCCAGCCACGCAAGGCCAAGAACGTATTCACCCTGCACTCCTGATACAGTCTGGAGCCCCCTCAAGCCTTGAGCGTGAATCTCCGACTGGTAGTGAGTGAGCAGGGCCGTACCCAAAGCATCGTCATACCTGAAGAGCTTACGGTCAACGCCCCCCTGTCCCACGAAAAACGCCAGCCTTAATGACGCTTCGGAGACCGCCCGGTTCTGAGTGATTATGTCGAGTTCTGCGGAAACGTCGGACTCCGAGTCGTGAACTCGCGCGAGAACTGCGAGGCCGTAAACGTTCCCAGAGTCGCTGACCGTTGAGACCGTAACGCTGCCGGAAGTCTTCACGAGGTTCTTGGCGAGCTTCGTGCTGAGTCCTTCGGGCAGTGAGTGAACTCCCCCGATGAATGAGCTTACTGCGTCCTGAAGTCCGTTGGCGGAAACTGGAGACGCTGTGAGAATCAGGACACAGATTAACGCGCTACAAACTCTGTTCGACCACACCGGAAGGGCCTCTCTTAATCTCTAGCTTCTGGCCGGGCTTGACGGTCTGGGGAGCCGGTGCGTTTGGGGCGGGAGTCGCGGGCTTGACGGGACGGACTATTCTCGTTGTGTCCATCTCACGCTTTGCCTCTGCTGCCCTGTCGCTCGCTGAGGGGAGGTAGACCGCGATACCGTAGGCAAAATAGCCGTCTGGGTCAATGTCGGTCTGTGGGGTAATTCCGGGAGGGAGAGTCCCTCTTCGTAGGCTGCTGACTGTCTCACTGCTTGAGAGGCTGTTACGCATTTCCCGCCTTCTGGACTCAAGTTCGCGGATCTCCTGCTCAGTGCCTCTTGTGGGGTCCTCACGCTGCAGGGTCTCGAACGACTGAATCATACGCTTCGTGGACTCGTCTGCGTGTGCCTCCCAGCGTGTGGTGTCGCCTAAGATTATTCCAGCGAGACCGTCAATGGCTCTGAGTTCCGCAATCTGTTCGGCCTGAAGCTCAAGTTCCGCCTGAACGTCGGGTTCGTTGTCGTGCCTGACTACTGAGCTGCCGAAACCTACCCAAGCAATTTCGCCGGTGCCGGGTACCTCGATGATTCTGCCGCCGACGGGGGGGACTAACCCCGACTTAATCTCGGCAATAACCGCGTTGAGTCCGCTGCGTAAGTCTGTGGCAGTTATTCCGTCGCTGACCCTTCTGACTTGGCCGCGTGTCTTCGGGGAACTCACTAGGGTAACGTAAACCCTGCCTTTGCCGTCGTCCTGAACTGCGTAGGTAACGTAGCCCCTAAGAACTGCCTGCGCCCACTGGTGAAGGCGTTCGGTGAGGGACATGCTTAAGTTGTTGAGGGTCTTTGCGCTCGTGGTCTCTGACTGGCTGTCCTGCTCGAAGTAGGTCGCTCCCTCGATTGTGATTCCCGACAAGGTGCGGGACATTTCGCTTTTCGCCCTCATGAAGGCAACAACGTAGGCGTTCCTCTGCTCAATTCGTGAGGCCATGACGTTTTCGTAATTGGGGTTGTAGGTGCCCATGCCTGTTGCTACGATTGTTGAGGCAGCGTAACCCGTAACTCCTGCGAACTGGCAGCCCTGTTTGGGTTTGGCGATGATTGCGTTGATTGCGTCCTGAAGGGTTGGGGCAGCGGTGATCTCTGCGTCAAGGCTTGCGCTGCGTGAGACGTGGACGGCGGATTCGTTGCTGACGGTGAGGAGTTCGGCGCGACGGGCTGCGGAGTCCTCCTGAACCGGCGGGATGAAGTCGTCGGCACTGATTGCGAACGAGGCTCCGCACATGGCCAAGAGCAGTAAAACGGTTGAGGCTTTGAGGGAAATACTAGAACACTTCATGAATATCACTCCTGTATAAAGATTTGCCGGAGGTTGAGAATTTTCCGGCATGGTGCACAAAGTTTAGGGCCTCAATAGACTTTTGTTGAGGCGCAATTCTTCCGCGAGGCCTTCCCAGATTGACGCGTCCTCAGTAACTATGTTGCGGTATTGGGAAGACTTGCCGTTGAAGGTGATGTTGACGCGTGCGACTGTTGGGAGGATGTCGGACTCTTCCGGCGGGACTCTGAACCACACGCAGATTCGCATTGGGATTCCGCCGATGATTTCGCGTTCAGAAGTGCGCTCACGGCCGATCCATATTTCGTCGGGGTTGAATCTTGTGCCGCTGCCGTCGTAGAGTTCTGAGCGGTCGACTCCGAGCCGCATATCATTCTGAGGGGTCGCAACGAACACGAACGCTATATAGTCTGTGGGCTGCTTCTGTTCGTTGAGCTGACGGAATACGCCCTTGAAGCTGATGTGTAGAGGTCCGTCGAGGTCGAGTTCTGTGGGGTTGTCGTACTCTGGGAGTCTGGGGTCGCTCGGGAGGGTGCGTGAAGGGTTGAGGGAGCCTCTTGGGATTCCCCTGCTGGTGTCGATTCTCATTACGCCCAACGCTGAACTTGAGGTGAGCATTACGAGTATCAGAGTGAAGACGAAAAGTTTTCTGGTCATTGTGCTTCTCCTCCCTAGAGGCCTAATTCTTGTGCTATGCCCTGCCACACCGACCATTCTTCGGTCTTGATGTTGCGGAACTGAAACCATTTGCCGTTGAAGCAAAATTCTGCGCGGGCTATCGTGGGGAGTTCTCCGTAAGTTGAGGCGGGAACTTTCAGCCATCTCGAAATAACTATAGGTATATAGCCAATAATCTCGCGGTCAGTTGTTCGCTCATCACCTATCCATACATTCTGCCAGTTGTTGAGCTTCCTGCCCTTGCCGTCGTAAGCGTCCCTTCTGTCGAGACGAAGGCGCATATCATTCTGAGGAAGTGCGACGAATATAAAGCAGATAAGGTCCATATTGTTGCCCACACCCCTGAAGACTCCCTTGAAGCTGATGTGTAGTGGGCCGTCGAGGTCAATCTCCGCAGGGTTATCGTAGGGGGGTAATTTCGGGTCGCTGGGGATGACTCTCGGGGAGTTTGGGGCGGGTTCGGGTTCGGGGTTGCCGAATACCATAACTCCCGACGCTGGTACACTGGCTATCATCACGAATAACAACGCAATCACAAAAAGTTTTCTGGTCATAGATTATTCTCCTTCCTAAAGGTCCTCACGGTCTCGGAGGCCTTCCCAAACGTCCCGGTCCTCTACCTTGATGTTACGGTACTGACAGCGTTTGTCGTTGAACGTGAAGGTTACCCGGGCAATCGTTGGGTATTCACCTGCTTTCGAGACGGGGACTCTAAGCCACTTCATAATCCTCACCGGCACTGACGCAATGATTTCGCGCCTCTCCGTATTCTCTCCGCCTATCCAAGTGTTGAGCCATTCACTGTACTTTGTGCCCTTGCTGTCGTGCATTTCGTCGGCCTCTATTGGGGTGTTGCAGGCGGGCAGTGATGGGTCTGACGGGATGTCGCGGGCCTGTGCTGGCGATAGGGTCAGGGATGCTATGAGTATAGTTGTCAGGATAATAATTTTTCTGGTCATTGCGATTCTCCTTTCGCGCTCAGAGTCCGAGTTCGGTGCGGATTTCCTTCCACAGGGAAGAGTCTTGGACTTTGAGGTTCCTGAACTCCAGCCATTCGCCGTTGAAGCAGAAACGTGCGCGCCCTATTGTCGGGAGAGTGCCGCCTGAAACAGGGTCCATCAAGAATTGGAACTCGATGGGTGTCATGATTCCCGCAATGATTTCACGGTCATGCGTCTCTTCACTACCAATATTCGTGAAAACTGCATAATCCGCACCATCGCTGCCCCGAAGAGGTTCCCCATCAGGACAGTGATATTTTCTGCCTCTGCCGTCAAATATATCATTGTCCTTCTCAACCCTGAGCACCATATCTTTCTTAGACACCGCGAGAAAACTCACGTGAAATTCCCCTCCCGCTAAGTCAGACTCTATCGGGTTGTCATACGCCGGCAATCTCGGGTCATTCTGCACAGCCCTCGATGTCTTGGCCGGAACTTGAGGCGGCTCCGACGGGGAAAATATCATAACTCCCTGAGCACTCCCACACAGCACCGCCCACACAAGAACTAACGCAAATATCCTGCTCATCACGGCTCCTGACGCTCAATCGGTGCTACGGCCAAACCAAGTGAGTCCCGAATCTTCTCCCACTCCGGCCAATCACGTACCTTGATGTTCCTGAACTCTAACTGTGTCCCCATGCACTTGAAGCGTATACGCGCTATTATCGGGAACTGCCCGGCCTCCTCAGTCGTGAGCGAAGTACCCACAAGGACTGGCATTGGGATTCCACGCACTATTTCGCGATGGCTCACGGGACTCTTCCCTATCCAGTAGCTAGGGTCCCTCAGCTCAAAGATTGTCCCCTGACTGTCGAATATCCTGCTCCCGTCCCAGTCTATATTCATCTCCATGTCCTCGTCAGGGGTCGCAACAAAACACGCATACACGTAGCCGTCAGTAATCCTGAAGATACCCTTGAAGCTCACGTGTAACCTTCCCTCGTCAACGTTGGACTCCATTGGGTTGTCATAGGCAGGCAGACTAACGGATGAAGTTCCGCCCTCCTCCTGAGACCTGAAGATCATTACGGCCTCTGCACTCCCGATTAACCCAAACAATAACGCAACTGCAAGAATTTTCCTCAGCATTAAGATTCCTCCTCAATCAAATAGTCCCACTCACACACGTAGGCATTCGCGGAAACGGTTATAGTGTCGTTCCAGTTCCAGCGGCCGCTCCAGACTGTGGACAGCTCCAGGTAATTCTCGTAACTCCCTCCGTTGGGTTCGCCGGCATTCCACAGGGTGAAGCTGAACTTCTCGCCGGTTATCCACTGCCACACGCCTTCGGTCTCCTCGTCGGTACCTCCGAGCCAATAGACGTACCTTCCGTCGGGGTTCAGGAGGCCAAGCACAAATTTATTCTCCTCAGGGCTCGTGATGGTCGCCAAGTGCCCCCCTAAACTCTCACATTTCGTCTCGGCATCGTGCCAGCTCAGTTTCTCGTAGAACACCATGTAGCGGTGTCCCCTGAAGCGGGCAGCTCCCCTTTTGTTCGAGGCCTCCGACCTCACCGCACCATGAGCAAGAACGCCCACCATCAAGACAACAATCACCGCAAAAAGTTTATTCCTCATAAAGATTCCTCCTTAGTAGTCCCACTCGCACACGTAAGCGTTCGATGAATTTTCGTCAGGTGTAGCATCGTTCCAGCCCCAACGGTTGTTCCAGAACGTGGTTACCTGCAGAAAACTTTCACGCCTCCCTCCGTTCGGTTCGCCAGAGTTCCACAGGGTGAAGGTGAACGCCTCACCTGTTACCCATTGCCATTGGCCTTCAGTCTCATCATCAGAACCCCCAAGCCAATAGAGAATGTTTCTGTCGGGATTCAGAATGCCCAGCACAAATTCATTTTCCTCCGCGCTCGTGATTGTGGCCAAGTGTCCGCCTAAGTCCTCACACTTCTTCTTGGCCGCGTGCCACGAAATACGCTCATAGTATGCTTTGTAGTGGTGCCCCCCGAACTCCGCAACGTTGCTCAAGTCCGGCGCGTTCCTCATCGACGTATACATCTCCCGAAGCTCCGGCTTCCCCTCCAACCACACTGCAAGTGCCTCATTCCTCGTCCCGGCCGTACGAGTCCACTCCTCCCACAACTGCACTGACTCCCCGCGCAGTTCTACTTCTTTGCCGTTGAACCAGAACTTCATCCGCGAAAACTTCGGCAGCTCCCTCACACTCACTGGCACTCTATGCACAAACCACACAAGAGTCGGAACTTCCCCAATAATCTCGGAGGGCGTTCCGTTCCCAGCTATAGACACTCCAACAGGCCCGGGGAACTTCCTCCCGAAACTGTCGAACACCGCCTCAGACTTCACATCGAGCCGCGTATCCTTCTCCGCAGTAACCATGAACAGACTGAACACACATTCACGAACATCACCCGCAGCGTTCAGGTCCCTCACAATCCCGCAGAACTCCACCATCAACCCTCCATCAAGCTCAAACCTCGAACTTGCCGCAGTATTCTTCGTGGGCACGTCAAACCTCATTACCCCTTGAGCCTGAGCACAGACCATCAGCAGAATAATCATCACGAAAACTTTTCGCATCACAAATCCTCCTCTTCGTCTTCGGGAAGAAAGAACACCCCGCGCCCCAAAAGTTCAGACAATGAGGCCTCCACCTCCACAAAGTACAAGTCCCCGCTCACTGCCTCAAAAACT
>JAFPZI010000081.1 GCA_017417365.1 Synergistaceae bacterium | reverse complement strand
GTTCGAATCTGGGTGCCGCCTCCATATTTCATTCACTATCACAAATTCTCCTGAACCATTCACAATTAGCAATCCATTTCCTGAAAGTCTGCGTGCGTGTTAAAATCTACACAATACATTTCCAATCAGCATACACTATAACAGTAAGGAGAGACCAATCTATGAAGTTAGGATTTATCGGACTCGGTATCATGGGAAAACCTATGGCTCTTAACCTCCTAAAGGCTAAGGATGACCCCGCTTCAGAACTCCTCGTCTCAGACCTCAACAAGGAAGCCGTTAATGCCCTCGTGCAGGCCGGAGCGCGTGAAGCATCCTATGCAGAGATCGGCAGAGAGTGCGAAATAGTCATCACTATGGTGCCTAATGGTCATATCGTCCAAGAGATTCTCTTCGGCCAAGACGGAGTCGCCTCCACACTCAAGGCCGGTTCCCTCGTGTGCGACATGAGTTCAGTTACTCCAGTCGAGTCGAAATTCTGCTATGACAAGCTCAAAGCTCAGGGAGTCGGATTCGTTGATGCTCCCGTGTCAGGAGGAGAACCCGGAGCCGTCAACGCAACTCTAGCCATCATGTGCGGAGGAGACAAAGCAGACTTTGACCGCATGAAGCCCTACTTCGACATTCTCGGGTCAAGCGCCCTCCTCATCGGCCCGTCAGGTTCGGGAAGCACAGCCAAGCTCGCTAACCAGATGATCGTCAACAACACTATTGCTGTGGTCAGTGAGGCATTCGTCTTCGCCGCCAAAGCCGGTGCAGACCCCGCCAAAGTCTATCAGGCAATCCGCGGAGGCCTCGCAGGCAGCGCAGTCCTCGATGCAAAAATCCCCATGATCATTGAGCGCAACTTCAAGCCCGGCGGACCAATCCGAATCAACCACAAGGACATCAAGAACTGCGTAGAGTCCGCACACGCAATCGACGTACCAATCCCCTACACTGCCCAGCTCTATGAGATCCTCCAGAGCCTCAAGATTCACGGTCACATGAACGACGACCACGGCGGAATCGTTCAGTACTTCGAGTACCTTGCTGACGTTGAGGTGAAGAAACATGAGGCTTAATGCCAGCGTCCTAACGTCTTACCCGAAGATTGACGAGGCTAAAGTTGATGAGCTGCTTTCACGGGAGATTGCCGCAAACAACAAGAAGATAGTTGTTCTCGACGATGACCCGACGGGAGTCCAGACCGTTCACGATATTCACGTCTACACCGGCTGGGGGCATGATGATATTCTCGCGGGCTTTCAGGAGGCCAATAATCTATTCTACGTCCTCACCAATTCCCGCGGGTTCACTCAGGAACAGACCATCAAGGCCCACAACGAGATTGCTTCTGTCGTGAATGACGTTGCCCGTGAGACCGGCAGGGAGTATATCTTCATCAGCCGCAGCGACTCGACCCTCAGGGGGCACTATCCGCTTGAGACTAAGATTCTCAGGGACAACTACGAACGCTTCACCGGGAAAATTATCGACGGTGAGATTCTTTGTCCGTTCTTCAAGGAGGGCGGAAGATTCACAATCGACAACGTTCACTACGTCAAGTACGGAGATGAATTAGTCCCCGCCAATGAGACTGAGTTCGCAAAAGATAAGACCTTCGGCTACTCAGCTGCAACGATGCCCGCCTACATTGAGGAGAAGACCGCCGGAGAGTTCAAGGCCGAAAGCGTAACCTGCATATCCCTCGAGGACATTCACGCAATGAACTTTGACGCTATCGAGGCACAATTAATGGCCGTCAATGGCTTCAACAAGATAATCGTGAACGCTGTGGACTATGCTGACGTAAAAGTCTTCTGCGTGGCTCTGTATCGTGCTATGGCTCGCGGAAAAGTCTTCATGTTCAGGACTGCGGCGGCAATCGTCAAGGTTATGGGCGGAGTTACTGATATTCCCCTCCTCACCCGCAAGGACATGGTTACTACCGGCACCACAAACGGCGGAGTAATCGTTGTAGGCTCCCACACCGACAAGACTACCCGTCAGGTTGAGGCCCTGAAGACTCTCGGGGGCGTGGAGTTCATAGAGCTTGATGCACGGCTCGTGAAGGACGATGAAGCGTTCTCACGGGAGGTTCAGCGTTGCCTTGACCTTGAGGAGAAATTCATTGAGGCAGGGCGTACCGTGTGCTGTTACACAACGAGGGCCCTAATCACTGCGGACACCGGCGACAAAGAGGACGAGCTCAGACTCTCCGTGAAAATCTCTGACGCTGTACAGTCATTAGTGGGAAGGCTCAAGGTTACTCCTGCGTTCGTAATCGCTAAGGGCGGAATAACTTCCAGCGACGTTGGCACAAAGGCTCTCGGGGTCAAGCGTGCCCTTGTTCTTGGCCAGATCCGGCCCGGTATTCCCGTGTGGCAGACAGGCAGTGAGAGCAGATTCCCCGCCACGCCTTACGTGATATTCCCCGGCAACGTGGGAGAGGACTCCACGCTCAAAGAGGCCGCAGAAATCTTAATGACACACTAAGGAGGATGATTGCATGAGGAATTATCTTGACGTTCTTCAGAAGATAGAGGAGACAGGCTACAAGGCTTGGCTTGTCGGCGACACGGTAAGAATGCTCGAAATGGGGATACAGCCAGAAACGATTACCCTCGCTGTAGACTGCGCAGACATGTACCAGCTTTCACGGGTGCTCGGCGGGACGGTCGATTCTAGGGGAGCTTATCCCGCACTCAGGGGAGAAATTCTCGGCGTGCCCTTCCGCGCATTTGGTCTCAGGGGCGACACAATCGAGGATGATTTGGCCTTCAGGGACATCAGCATAGAGGCCATAGCTATACGTTCCGACGGCGGGACAGTTGACCCGTTCGGGGGGCGGTTCGACATCAGGAACAGGGTTATTCGTCTGACCGGCGACAATGTTGACCTGATTGACGCTGACCCATTGAGGATTCTGCGTATGCTCAGGTTTGCTGCGGAGTTCGAGATGGACATTTTCTGGAAGAGCGAGGCTGACGTGAGGAAGTTCCTTGACGTTTACGCCGACAGAATGCACGAGATTCCCGCAGAACGCTGGGGGCGCGAAATCATGAAGGGTCTTCGCAGGAGGCCCTGCAGGTTCATAGAGCTTTGTGATGATTACGACCTGATACCGTACTTTCTGCCGGAGCTTGAGGAGTTCAAGCACATACAAGGCGGAAGGGTTGAGGGCAGGAATATTTATGCTCACGTCCTCGAAGTCCTGAGGGTCGTTGAGCAGAGGTTCGACACCAGCAAGATTATGCAGAATGACGCGTTCGTCCTCGCTGGGTTGTTCGGGCTGATCGGCACAAAGACTCTTGACGGCTCAGACAGGACAAAGCTAGCCGGCCACCTCGTGAATGAATATCTCACACGCTGGAACGTCCCATCACAGATCATTGACGAAGTTCTAGCAATCATCAACGGCTACAAGAAGTTCTACAAGCCCTTCACTGAGGAGGAGTTCTGCAGTGATGTTCTGGAGTTCACGAGTGAGGCCGTAGAAATAGCTATGGAGTTCGCGTATTGTGTTGCGGACGCAGCCGGGTATCTTGACAGCGTCCGGGACACCCTCGAGAACAACCGCTGGAACCTTGAGCAGGTCTTGAGGCGTTTCGAGAACGTCAAGAACCAGACCGACGGGGCAATACGCTACATGACCGGCCGTGAAGTCATGAACTTATTGCACATGAAGCCCGGCAGGAGAGTCGGTGAACTTCTCGAGGGGCTGGATATGGCCGTTGGGACCGGCAAAGTCAACAGCAGGGCTATGGCTGAGGACTGGTTAAGGGCTCAGGTTGGTTAATCACGGAACTATAGCGGCGATTTCGACGGCATTGGGGCATTCGGGAATAGCAGTAATCAGGATTTCCGGCCCTGATGCCGTTAATGTTGCCCGCAAGATTCTCAAGCGTCAGGCCCTCGACGAACCCTCAAGAATGTACCTCACGAGCCTTCTCGATTCTGACGGGAGGGTGGTTGACCGAGTGTTGGCAGTCAGATTCGCCAAGCCCAAGAGCTACACAGGTGAGGACGTTGTGGAGATTCACACTCACGGGGGAGTCTTGGCCGCTAAGACCTGCCTAGAACTCGCAATCAAGAACGGTGCAAAACTCGCTGACCCGGGAGAGTTCACTCGGAGGGCTTTCGTTAATGGACGTATAGACTTGTCTCAAGCAGAAGGAGTGTTGGGAGTCATTCAGGCCAGAAGCAGCGAGGCCCTTCACGCGGCGGCTAGGACCCTCACCGGCGAATTATCACGCAAGGCACACAGGATTCATGATGAGATTCTCAGGCTTCAGGGAAATCTTGAGGTTCAGTTGGACTTTCCAGAAGGTGAGAGCGCGAATTTCGACACAGCGTCAGGACTCGACGGCGTAATCTCTGAGCTTGAGTCGTTAATCTCACAGTGCAGTGCCGGTTTGATTCTCCGTGAGGGAGTCAGAGTCGTAATCGCTGGCCGTCCGAACGCCGGCAAATCTTCCCTGATGAATGCCCTTCTCGGGAAAAACAGGGCAATAGTTACGGACATTCCCGGCACAACCCGCGACATCATCGAGGAAAGCATAATCATTGACGGAATCCCGGTGAGGCTCACGGACACTGCGGGCCTGCGTGAGTCTGAAGACGTTATCGAGGCTGAGGGAGTGAGGCTGGCTCTTGAGGCGGTGAGTGAGGGGGATATTTGCCTGTACGTGATAGATTCTTCGGCCGGCCTTCAGGAGGAAGACAGGGAGTTTTTGCGGGGACTCTCGGGCAGGAAGGCTATTGCTGTCATGAACAAATCCGACTTGTGCGCAAAGGCTGTTGACGTTCCTATGGAGAAAGTATCCGTCTCGGCCAAGACTGGTGAGGGACTCGACGGACTCAAGGCCAAGATTCACGCGCTCGCTTCGGGTGAGGCTGTATTGTCGTCGGGACTGAATGTCTCTGCCCGCCAGCTCGGGGACTTGCGGGAGTGCCTCGAGGCCGTGAGTGATGCCCGCAACGCTCCCGATGAGGACATCACTGCCGGACTGCTCAACTCCGCTAGGTTGTCGGTATTGCGGGTACTTGGCCTCGATGCCGGTGATGAACTGCTCGACTCAATCTTCAGCCGCTTCTGTGTGGGCAAATGATGAATCGCACATCGCCTTAATCACCATGTCCACAGCCTGCCCGCGCGTTAGTCTTCCGTGTTCGGGCAGAATTATTCTCCCTCCCGCAATCTCTTCGGCCCTCGCTAACATTTCGGCTAGTTCCTTACTGGTGATTATCTCGTTGATTCCGAAGCGTCCCTTCACGACTCCCTTCTTCTGTCCTGAGTGCAATTGCCCGGCCTGAACGTTAGGGTACGTTCTCGGTTCAAGCAGCCGGTACAGGTTCGCAAGCTGAATGCTCCCGAAGTATTCGTGTCTTGCCGGAACGTCAGCGTAGTTGCACAGGGACAATCTCACCCCAGCGTCAAGAAGTGCCTTCTGTACATGGAGTGCCTTGACCTCGCGCGGAGGAAGCCCCCTCTGTATCGATATTGCCGCCAGAGCTCCGGCAGCTTGGCCCGTCATCATGCAAATCGGCTGAAGTCTCAACGCTCCCGAAGAAAGCCGCGACATGGATAAATTCTTCTCCGCCGCCAAGAAGTTATCACTGCTCGCGGGAATCAGCACCCTCATCGGCACCTGAAACGGCCCCAACGGTGAGTCCCTGTATATCGAGGCCTGAGACTCCCCTAGAGTGCTCTCTATGTCGTCGTCGTCGTCCCCTCCGTGAAGGTCGAGGTTGTAGCCGCCTATTGCGATTGCGTCGGAAAATTCTTGG
>JAFPZI010000080.1 GCA_017417365.1 Synergistaceae bacterium | reverse complement strand
CAGGGTCAGTAAACCTGTTGCCGTCGTCGTCGTAAACCTCAATGTCCGAGTAGTCCGGCACTTCGGGTTTCTTCTCTGTCTCCGGCAGGATGTCATACACCGCCTCAAGCAGCCGCAGAACTTTCGGGTTGGTTATCTCGCGTCCGTCATCGTCGAATATCTTCACGTCAATCACCTCATGATATATATTTTCTGGAATAATAGAGATTATAGCATAGGCATTAGACATTTTAGCCTCCCGCTGTGATAATTCATCCATACCAAAATTTACAGGAGGAACTCACACAATGATAAAGCTAATCACCTCAGCATTAATGCTTCTGTCTCTGGCCTCTGTCGCAATGGCCGCCGATATTGAGGACTTCGGAGAGGATACGCGGGTCTTCAAGATTGACCCCACAATCACCGTCAAGAAAGCTCACTTCCACAACAGGTACGGTATCGACCTCACTGGAGATCTCTACCTGCCCAAAGACTTCGACGCAAGCAAAAAGTACGCAGGTATTGCTGTAGCTGGTCCGTTCGGTGCGGTCAAGGAACAAGTTTCCGGCCTCTACGCTCAGGAGATGGCCAAAGCCGGATTCGTTGCAGTGGCGTTTGACCCGTCGTTCACCGGTGAGAGCGGAGGAGCTGCGCGTTACGTCTCCTCACCCGAAATCAACACTGAGGACTTCTCTGCGGCTATAGACTTCCTGATGACCCGCGACTTCATTGACCCCGAAAGAGTCGGCATCATCGGTGTATGCGGCTGGGGCGGGATCGGCCTCAACGCTGCGGCTGCGGACACTCGCATTAAGGCTTCAGTAATCTCGACAATGTACGACTTGTCCAGAGTCTCACGCAACGGCTACTTTGACTCGGCAGACAGCGCAGAAGCCAGATATGCCGCAAAGAAGGCCATGAACGACCAGCGCATAAAGGACTACACTTCAGGGACTTACGCGAGGGCGGGCGGAGTTGTTGACCCATTGCCGGAGGACGCTCCACAGTTCGTGAAGGACTATTACGCCTACTACAAGACACCAAGAGGCTACCACAAACGCTCCCTGAACTCCAACGAGGGCTGGAACGTTACCGCAGGCCTTGCAATGATTAATATGCCCATGCTCACGGACATTGAGGACATCAGGAGCGCGGTATTAATCATTCACGGCGAGAAGGCTCACTCCAGATACTTGGGCGAGGATGCGTTCAAGAGACTCAAGGGCGGCAACAAGGAACTAATGATTATCCCCGGAGCGTCCCACTGCGATTTGTACGACAACATGAACGCTATACCCTTCGCGAAAATCGTAGCTTTCTTCACTGAGTACCTGAAGTAATGAGAAAATTTCTCGCTGCAGTTCTGGGCCTGATGTTCGGGATTTCCTGTGAGTGCTGTGCGGAAGTCCCGAGCGTCAGGCTCAACAGTGGTTACACTATGCCGGTGTTCGGTCTGGGGACTTGGACTCTCGACGATAAGACCGCAGAAGAGTGCGTGTACTTGGCCATACGTGAGGGGTATCGGCTCATCGACACTGCTCGGTATTACGGCAACGAGGCCGGAGTCGGCCGGGGGGTAAGGCGTGCGGTTCGTGAGGGTGCCGTGAAGCGTGAGGACGTGTTCATAACCAGCAAGATAGTGCCGGGCACTTGGCGGGACTATGACGAGCTCATAGAGGAGTCGAACAGGGCACTTGGTTTGGGGTATATTGACCTCATGCTGATTCACCAGTCTGGACGCGGTGATAGGGAGCTCTACAAGGCCCTTGAACGCGGTGTAAGGAAGGGAATAATCCGCTCCATAGGAATCTCCAACTACTACACACCTGAAGACTACGAGTATATCACACGTGGTGCCGAGATTTTGCCGGCGGTCGTGCAGAACGAGAACCACCCCTACTACCAGAATACTGCCCTGAAGAAATATCTTGAGGATAAGGGAGTAATTGTGGAGTCTTGGTATCCTTTGGGAGGGCGCGGACACACAGCAGAATTGTTCTCTGACCCAGTGATTTCGGGGATTGCCGAAGCTCACGGGAAGTCTCCGGCTCAAGTGATAATCCGCTGGCACATTCAGGCGGGATATGTAGTGATTCCCGGCTCGAAGAATCCCAAGCACATACGCGAAAATTCGAACGTGTTCTATTTTTCTCTGACTGACGAGGAGATGAACGCTATAGCTGCTCTCGACCGCCAGAGAAGGTTTGAGAACTGGTAGGGAAGGATAAAGGCGGCCCCGTGAGAAGATTTCTTGCGGGGTTAATTTATTGTGTGTGTTATAATTCACGTATCATTCATAATATCATAGGAAGGATTGACACAATATGCGTAAGATGATAAAATGTCGTATGTCGTATGTCGTATGTGTACTATGTTCTTCTGAGTAGCTTACACTGTGTCTTTTCGCGTGGCGGGGCATGATTTCTATACTTTGTCCTTGCTATAATGAAGAGAAAGCTCTTCCGTTGTTTGTTCAGCGAATCACTCAAACCATCAATGAAATTCCTGAAACGTTCGAAATTCTGTTCGTTAATGACGGCAGCACTGATTCAACTCTCGAACTCCTCAAATCGTATTCAGCCCAAGACTCCCGCATAAAAATTGTCGATTTCTCCCGGAATTTTGGGAAGGAAGCTGCCCTAACCGCCGCCCTCGATTATTCATCAGGAGATGCTGTAATCCCAATTGATGCCGACCTGCAAGACACTCCAGAACTCATTGCAGAAATGATACGGAAATGGCACGAAGGCTACGAGGTTGTACTTGCCCGGCGTATTGACCGTTCGTCTGATTCTTGGTTCAAGAGATTCACCGCTAGAATGTTCTACAAGTTCCACAACATAATTTCACAACTTCATATTCCTGAAAATGTAGGTGATTTCAGGCTCATGGACAGAGCTGCAGTAAACGCTCTCAAAGAATGCCGGGAGTCATGCAGATTCATGAAGGGTCTATTTGCGTGGGCAGGTTTCAAGTCATTCGTTCTGGACTACAAGCGTGAGCAGCGTTCAGCAGGACGTGCGAAATTCAACGGCTGGAGGCTGTGGAGTCTTGCGCTTGAGGGGATAACATCGTTCAGCACTGCTCCGCTTACGATATGGCTGTATCTTGGCGGGACAATATCTTTCAGCGCGTTTGTCTACCTTGCGTATATCTTCATGAGAACGCTGATATACGGTATTGATGTGCCTGGATATGCGTCAGTCGTATGCCTGATACTGTTTTTCGGCGGGCTGAACCTCATGGGTATAGGTCTTCTCGGCCAGTACTTGGGGCGCACGTATATTGAGAGCAAACACAGGCCAATATATATTGTGAGAAAGGTTTACGGTGAAACAAAATGAGGTGCAGGAGAATATTAATCTTTTCAGCTGCTGTAACTGCCTTGTTCTGCGTTCTTGGGCTGTTCTGCAAACCTTACCCGGCGGATGAATATTATTTCTATAATTCTATTGCCGGCGAGGGCTTCATACAGGCGCAGATTTCTTCATATGTCGGGTGGACAGGAAGGGTACTTAACACATTTCTTATGTATATATGTGCAAGTTTCAGGCTTGAGGAAATTCAGCCCGTCCTTCCTTTTATCAGCGTGATCACGTATATTCTTGCAGTGTTCTCGCTCCTGAGTACACTAATTCCAGACATCAAGGCCGGTGAGAAGTTATCCCTGTCGTTCTTGGCCTGTGCATTGACTCTATGCTTCATATACTCCCTGCATGAGACGTTCTACTGGATTGCCGGCATGCCGTATTTCTGGTCCGGGACTCTGATTATATTAGCCCTCAGCCTCGCGGTAAAAGCCTTCAGGGGGTCAGTGTTATCGTTTGTTCTCTGCATAACAGTACTCTTCCTCAACGGTACTATTTTGGAGCAGACATGCGTGTTTGAGGGAATTATTGCGTTTCTGGCTGTGTTACTGTTCACTTGCAGGCGGGAAAAGAGTCTAGCATTCAAGGCAGGTGCATTTTGGCTTGCCTCAGTTGCCGGCTTCTGCGTGATGTACTTTGCGCCCGGAACGTCTGTAAGAATGATGGCTGTGAATCAGAATATCCAGCTGTCATTCATTGCCAAAATGGTGAACGGGTTTATTCACGCCTTCTCTGTCGGAGTTCTGAATACTCTTCAGTTTTTCGCCAAACCCTTAGTTTATGCCGTGATACTCTTCATTCCAGCAATTGCAGAGAAGGTACCTCCTGCAGACGATAAATTATCCCGCCGCCTCAGAGCATGGCATATTGCAGCAACAATGTTCGTTATCGGTGCGTTTATGCAGTTCATGATGGGTGTAATCTCCGATGGGGGCCTTCCAGAGAGGGGAGTCAGCCTTTCTCTGTGGTTGATGGGGTTCACCTGGATTATGCTCTGGGTGTTTATCTACAGGGGGAAATTGGCACATTCTGAAGGGTTCAGGAAGTTTTGCGTTAAGTTTAGGTGGCCTGTCCTGATCTTATCGGTTGTGGTCAGCGCGAACTTCATCGAGTGCGTTAGTGCCCTGCGGATTGCCGCCAAATATGCTGGAGAATGGGAGGCCCGAATAGGCACGATACTTTCACAGCGCGAAAAAGGGATAACTATGCTGCGCGTTCCACGCCTGAAGACTAAGCCTGAGCTGATATTTGAGGACATTCCTCCGTCAATGAATCCACCAAATAAGGGGACTGAATTTGCCCGCTATTATGGTGCAGAAAGCATATATCTCGTACCTGATGAGCTTTCTGGTGATGCTGAGGCTGAGGCAAAATTAATGTCGTGGGACCTTGAGCCTTACGGAAAACTTGCGGAGAACGGGGACGTTGATGCAATGCTGATGATTGGTGATTACAGGAATCCGAGAGTGCCGGGCGGGAAGCCGGAGGCAAAGAATTTGGACGAAGCCCTAAAATGGTACACAATGGGAGCTGAGGCAGGGAATGTCAGGTGCATGGCTTATCTGCCGAGATTCCTGCTTAGGGAAAATTTCTGGAGTGCACTATACTGGCAGATAAAGTCTCGTATTTTGATGATAAGACTTTAATCCGCATAGTCTTTTGGCCCTGCGAGTACTGAGCTTGCGGGGCTTAAATGCTCCTCCAGATGTTCAGGCAGAACTGAATGAAGCTGTCCAGAGTAAACGACCTCAGCATGAAGGCCAGCAGTGATATTCCCACAGAGCAAATCACAAAGTTAATCTCCCCAACGCTCATCACTCCGGCCTTCTTCGCCATGTGGAACACGTGAATCCCTATGTCCCTCTTCCACGGCCTCAAGAACGGCACCGTCCCGCACCACGCGTCCTCCAGAATGTGCAGAACACACCCCATGAACCAGAACCCAGCACACGACCACACGTCCCGGTGAGCGTTCACCCCGTCGACCAGGCTCGACAGTCTCGGGACAATCCATCCCGCCCGCGAGAAACACACATACGCCAGCGCAAGCCACGGAATGAACCAGTGAGTGTACCTCCTGTGGTAGCGGTTACGCCTCTTCCCGAAGAACATATACTCAGACGAATCCGGGAACGTGCTGCCCATAAAGCTGAACACCGCAGCAACAGGAGACCCCGTAGCACCCAGTACAAACGCAAACGTTGAGAGCCTGTGCCCCTTGCCAGTCATCGAATCACCCTCACGATAAGAAGAATCACAGTGTTCACAAGAATCACTCCAGCCCCAGCAGGAACGTTTATCATGAACGACAGCCCTAGCCCAAGCACGAATCCCACGAACGACACAATCCCAGAGAGCACTACGAGATTCCTGAACCCCGAAGCAAGACGGCGCGCCGTTACCGCAGGAAGGATTATTATTCCCGAAATCAGGAGTGTACCCGTGACTCTTATGCCCATTACCACAACAAGAGCGGTCATCACAGAAATCATTACCTGGTAGAAAGTCGTGTTTATCCCCAGTGAGCGTGCGTAATCCTCATTGTACGTAATCAGGAACAGCCGGTTGTAGAACACAACGAACACCCCCATCACAGCGAGTGAGAGCACAACTGCCGAGACCATATCACCATCCCCCACGGCCAAGACGCTCCCGAACAAGTACGAGTTCATTGCGGAGGTCTGCCCGGTCAGCGACGACACCAGCACACCCAGTGCCAAAGCTGCCGACGACGCTACGGCTATAGCTATATCCCCGGCCGTCCTGAATCTCTGGCTCACGAACATAATCACGAACGACGCTAGAATCACCGCAGGAGCGGACACCAGCATTACAGGAAGCCCCAAAGCCGAAGCTATTGACAGCGACGCAAACCCAATCTCGGATAGTCCGTGCCCGATAAGTGAATAGTGCTTGAGGACCAGAATTACTCCCAAGACCGACGCGCATACTGAGATTAACGCTCCGGCAATTAACGCCCTGTAGACGAATGGATAACTCAGAAGTTCGAGAAGCTCACTCATGAATTATCCTCCCGTGTGAGAGGGTTACTACTCTGTTGGCAGCTATGCCCTCGAGGTCTGAGCTGTCGTGAGTTACCATGATT
>JAFPZI010000079.1 GCA_017417365.1 Synergistaceae bacterium | reverse complement strand
TCTGAGGCCTCCTTGAAGATCTTCATTCTTCGGACAATCTCACCGCCCAGTGAGCGTAAATACCTGTCAATATTTGAAGGGTCATCGAGATTGCTGACCACGCCGGCAACATGAGGAAGCTGCTTAAGGATGTTCGACAAGTCATTATGCCCGAACTCGAGAAGGATAAAGTTCACGTCCTCAGGGGAATAATTGACGGCCATAGACAACAGCCAGCTTATGAGCATCTCACTCTTTCCGCTTCCTGCCGTGCCAGCTATGAGACCATGAGGCCCAACACTCGTCCTGCTCCGCCAGTGGACCTGAACGTCCAGAGAGAAAACGTCTCCGTTCCCGCGAACTCCGATCGGTGCGGCCAGACTTTTCGGCCAGCGGTTATTCTTCCACCTGTCTATCACGTTCAGCTCATTGACCGTGCGGACACCGAACCCCTGAAGGAATGATACATACTTGGGCAGTTCTGCCTTACCCGAGGGCCTTATCGGTGCGAGGGCCCGGGAAAATCTGTCAGGCTGTCCCGGTTCCAGTATGTCGGGGGTGAAGAGGGTAACGCCTTTCGTGTGTGAATAATGGATTTTGCCGGAAGGACCGCAAATTATCACGCTCTGGCACCCGCTAGGAAGGTCCCCTAACTCACCGTAAGCGTAGAGCACTTCCAACCCCAAAGCCTTATCCTCCGGCAAAAACTCTTCACCGCTTGCCTCAAGCAATGACCTATCAGCAATGATTACCAGATAATAGGGTACCTTCTTGGTGTTGAAGGCCCTGCTTCTTGAGGTCAGGATGTCGGAGGCCTCACGGAGAATTTTTCTGGCACCTTCAGAAGAACAGGCCAAGTAACGCTCCCGCCTCTCAGAATCCCAGACATGAGGAAGCCACCTCACCCACTCCCATTCACGGCGTTCATGTTCAGGATAGACACACATTATCTTTACGTCATCGTAAGAATGGTGTGCAGCTATGTCAATCACTATCCTGCAAGCCGTATTGATGACCTCTTTACGCCCCCCACTGAGGCCCGCTGCAGGGTAAGACCTGAACGAATGACACACAGGCACTCCCCGTAAGACCGTGTGTCTGCCGCGTAACTGTTCTGCCTGCCTGATGAGTGAAGCATCTCCGGCACTTAAGAGGGGAGGCATTAGGATTCTGACGTTCTAGGGGATTTCGCCAGTGCCTAGACGTGCGGCCATGAAGTCGGAATCATCGGGAGTGCGTTCCCAGAGTGTTGGGCTGACGCTCTCGGCCGAAGCAATACACTCACTCACTCCGGGACTCATGGACAGAAGGCCGGAGATATATTTTCCCTCAGCGTCGGTGATTCTTCGTTCGGTATCGGCCAAGTACTGCGAATATTCCTCCCTTGCACGGCTCTTAGCACCAATGCGCCAAAAAGTTTTAGGCTTGGTGTCTGGAGGAGTGTGCAGCTCTACAGCAAATTCCTCAAGGCCCGGGAGGATTCTCGGTACACGCTTCAAGAACGGATAAGTACAATCATTACTGCTCATCGTAATCCTCGTAGACTAACAGCCTGCTTCCGTCAAAAGCTCCCCGGGAAAGCAGCGTATCACTCTCAGCGAATACCTTGCTGTTGTGCTCAAAGCAGCACTTTTCCCACCCGTCCAGCTCACCCTCATAGCGTCCCTTGAGGACCTCGAGGACTCGCGGGGCTAATTCACCTATGGGCATCTCTGAGGGCAGCTCCATATCTACTTCATGGCTTCCGTCGGCGAGTTCAAGAGTTACTAGGAATAATTCAGGCTCATTCACGGTTAATCATCTCCTCTCAGACTTTGGCGGCCCTGAAGACTACGGCCTTCTTGCCGTGAATCATGCAGGCCTCGTGTTCGGCAAGGCTGATTTCTGTCTCGCGGCACATACCCTTGAACGCCTGATAGTCCCCGAGAGTCCCGCCCGCAAAGATAGCGTTCTCGTTGACGAGGCAATTCATGAAGGGCTTGACCTTGAACGTGTGGAGCTTGGCCAGACTCTTAGCATCACAGGCGAGGTACACATAGATTCCCCTGTCGGCACCGTCCCGCGTGAGGGTCTCCAAGATTTTTGCGCTGCCGTTAGAGATTCCGCGATAGAACGTCATGAAGTCATCGATACAGAACACAATCCGGCCTGCAGAGTCGTCAATGCGAGCGTCGAACTCAGCGGCGATTTCCGAGATTACTCCGTCAGAGCCTACTGCGTCATGGACAGTCTTAGCGTTAGGGCACAAGGCCTCAAGGAATGACTTTTCCTCGTAAACGTATAGCTTGGTGTTCTTGTCGTTGTTGAGGGTCTTGACGATGAAGCCGAGAATGTTTGTCTTGCCTCCACCGTCAGAGCCGGAGATTACGCACCCGTTCATGTCGGCAAACACGAACTCTACGGGGTCGCGGGTCTTTTTGCTGAGGCCGAGCTGGACTCCGTTCTCGCTGGCGGTGAGTTCTCCGGCCTCTATGGGTGTCTCTTCCGCCTCCTTGACTGAAGCCCTCCTGCCCGTCCACGTTGAGGTCATTGACGCGAGGAGCTCACGTAAATTCTTGGCGCGTTCACCCTCTGTGGCTCCCGTTACGGCTAAAGCGGTCTGGAACTCTAGGGGCGGAGGAGGGTCTGAGGGGTTAAGGGGGTCCTTCTCGAGAGAATTTCTCTTGAGGCCTCGTCCTGCCCGACGGCTAGGTTCAACTTTCCCGTTGCCTCCGACTAAGGCACGGTAGTCCCCCTTGTCCGTCATCTGGAGGGTGTGATTGCACTTGACGTACTGCGAAATCCTGTACATGAATGATCCCGTACTCCCTGAGCTCAGCAGAAGGTACACACCGTAATTCCCGCCCTCACGAGCTGCCTGAATGAGGGGGTTCATGAGTTCGGGGTTCTGCATGTTCAGGGAGGCCATGTTGTCGACGATAACGAGCACCTTCGGCAGACTTTTGCCCGTAACTTCAGCGTAGGCATCGAGCGTCCCGACTCCCTCACGAGAAAATAGCCCCTTGCGGTTACGGAGTTCACCCACAATGTATTCTTCTGCTTTGGCCCTCTGCTCCTTGTCCTCAGGGTCAGCAATCATCAGGCAGTGAGGAAGGTCCGCGAACTTTGCGCCCCAGTTGCCGTAATCGAGTATCATGAAGTTCATCTGTTCGGGGGTGTAGTCGAGGCACGCGGAGATTAGCGCGGTCTGAATGAATGTGGTCTTGCCGCTTGAGGGTGCACCGTAAATTATCTGGTGTCCATCATTCTGGAAGTCCATAACGAATGGGTATTGGCTCTGGTTCTCGGGGTCATCGACTTTGCCGACGGTAACAGAAAACCCCGAATTTCTCGCTGTCCACGCTCCGTCCTGAAAGGCTCTCTTGCCGAGCGTGAGTTCATCGAGCGTCAGGAGGTCAGGCAGTGCTTCAGTCCAAACGTGAGAGGCCCAAGCGACATTGTCAGCCTTTGCCTCGTCGACTATGTAGCTCACCACTGCTCGCCCCTCACTCTGAGCATCCCTCTTGGCCTTAACCGTCTTGTCGTAGTTGTCCGCGCGGGTCCTAGTGCCGTTCAGCTCAACAATATTGATTTCAGTTGCGGGGCCTTTCTTCTCTGCGTTGGGGTTGTAGGGAGCTTTGGCGTAAAACGTCTGCACAAGTTCATAGATGGGATTGTTGCCGGCTACCTTCACTATTGCGCGCCCGGGAGCCTTTATCTCGTGAGCGTCAGTAGTCCCCACGATTTCCTTGCTGGCTTCGGCCGTCGCTGTCCTTAGGCAGATGTTGAACGTAATGTTGTCCTTCACCTGACCCTTGATTAATCCTTGAGGTGCCTGCATGGTTAAGTTCATGTACACTCCCAAGCTGCGGCCTATCCTGGCTATGTCCGTGAACATTCCGGCCTTGTCGGGGAACTGAGTCGCGAACTGCGCATACTCATCGACAACAACAATCAGGTACGGCAAAGCTGGAAGTTCCTTGTGTGTCTTCTGGTGGGCCTGGTAGTCGAGAATGTGCGTAGTGTCCAGTGAAGTCTTCTCTGTGGCCTCCTTGAAGATCTTCTGACGGCGCAAAATCTCACCACCGAGTGAGCGAAGACACCTAATTACCGCAGAAGGGTCATCGAGGTTGCTTACGACACCGGCAACATGAGGCAAGGGCTTAAGGATGTTGGACAGGTCATTACCCTTGAACTCAATCAGGACGATATTCACGTCATCGGGTGAATAGTTCAGTGCCACAGACAGGAGCCAAGTTGTGAGCATTTCACTCTTGCCGCTTCCCGAAGTCCCCGCTGAGAGACCGTGAGGGCCCATGCCTTGCTTGCTCTTGGAATTGTCCTGCATGTCGAACGAAAAAATGTCGCCGTTCTCACGGATTCCTATGGGAGCTGCCAGACTGCGGGGCCAGCGGTTTTTATCCCACCTGCCCATAACGTCGAGCTCATTGACCTTGTGGACCTTGAACCCCTGAAGGAAATATACACTCTTGGGCATCCTGCTGCCTTTCCCCGTCTGTACGAGCCTTATCGGGGCCATTGCCCGGGCGAACTGGTCGAGCTGTGAGGCTTTGACCACGTCGGGGGTGAATGGGATTCTCGTGCTCTTGGAGTCCCGCTGGGTGTGCTGAATTTCCGCCGGAGTGTCGCACATGATTACGCTCTGGCACTCAAGAGGGAGCGTGCCCAAATCCCCGTAAGCGTAGAGCACCCCGAAGCCTAGCGTGTCATTCTCCGGCACGAACTGTTCACCGCTGGCCTCGAGCAACGCACTATCAGCAATCACCATCAGGTAGAACGGAGTCATCGGCACCGGCTCCTTGTCCATGCCCCCGGAATTTTCCTTAGCGTCCCTGCGCCTCTTGGTCAAATTCTCTGAGGCCTCCCGGAAAATCTTTGTTGCCTCATCCTGCGAACAAGCCATGTACCTTTTCGTCCTCTCAGAGTCCCAAACGTGAGGCAGCCACTTTAACCATTCCCATTTGTCGCGCTCATCCTCAGGGTAGACGCAGATAATCTTCAAGTCCTCGTACGAATGGTGTGCGGCTAAGTCCATGATGATACGGCTTGCGGTGTTGAGGACGGCTTCAGGCTTCCCTGCGAGGCCGGTTATAGGGTAGTCCAAGAATGAATGCCGCACAGGAACACCTGAGAGAATAGTGTGTTTGTCCCTGATTTCTTCCGCCTGCCTGAGAAAAATATTCTCCTCAATGGCCAATTGTGAGCGCGGGATTCTTAGGCTGACGTTTGAGGGAACTTGGCCGGTACCAACTCTTGCGGCCATGAAGTCATTATCACGCGGGGTACGTTCCCAGAGGAGGCGGCTGACGTTCTCAGCGAGGGCTATGCACTCACCCACACCGGGGCTCATTGAGGACAGTGCGGAGAGGTAGGACCCTTCAGCGTCATTGATTTCGCGCTCAATCCCGGCCAAGTGCTGTGAGTATTTCTCACCGGCAAGCCCGTTATTCTTCAGCCACTTCTTCATGTTGTTCTTGTAGTTGACGATGTTCACGACTACGGACACAAGGGACATGGGCAGGGAGTACATGAGCATTGTGTAATTGCCCATCATGATTGCTACACCACCCATGACGAGCACCATCATGCACGGGGGCAGGAGCATGGACACCCACGAGACTTGGGGCTTGTTGCCGGTGTTTGGCGGGGACTGGATCTCGAACTCGGCTTTCTCCGGAAGGACCCTGATTCTCGGGGAACGCTGGAAGAACGGGTAACGCTTGGGCTTCCTGCGTCCCTCAAGCAGAGCGTCAGACACTGAGGGCGTGAACTCCACAGCCCCGGGAGTGTTGGTGAATATCAGTGTGTCATTCTGGATGTAGAACACGTAACCAGCCATGAAGATATTGACGTTTTCGGCGGGCACTGGAGAATTTGCGCTCACTAGGGAGCCGTTGACGAACGTACCGTTTTTGCTCCCCAAGTCGGTAATCTCCCAATGTCCGTCAATGCGCCTGAGTATCGCGTGGCGTGAAGAGATCTCCCCATCCTTGAGGGCAATATCATTCTTGTTGTAGGAGCGTCCTATCTTGAGCTCGTCGAAATCCTCAAGAGAAATCTGCGAATCCTCCGTACACTTCCCGCCGAACACTGCCAGAGTGATTTTGTCGGTGATTGTTACGATGTCCCCGGACGAGAACACACGCTGAGAGACCGACTCAGTGCCGAACTTCATGGGCTTCTTCGCGAGTATGCGCACCCCGTTTCCGTCGCAGGTCAGCTCCAAATACGCACTGCCCAAGCCGGAGCCTTCTATCATGACTTTATCACCCTGCGAATCCCCGACGGTCGCGTAACCTCTGGGCTTCAGGCTCAGCGTGAAAATCTTCGGGCCTGTGTAAACCGCTATCAGGTAGTCCAAATCTCTACCTCCTCAGAAATTCTTCTAGGTCCTTGTCGAGCTTGACTTCTTTCGGTCTGGCTTTGGGAAAAACTTTGCGCTTGATCTTTGTCTGCAGCTCCTGAGGGCTTATGGGATAAATCTTGTCCCCTTTGCGCACAAGACTCAGATTCCCAGCTCCCTTGCCGGCAATTTCTGCGGTGCTGAAGTTCGGCTGAACCTCCACAATCCTTATTGCTGCTATGTCGTTCATGTCCCGCCCCAACGATGTCCCGTCGGAGTCAAACATTTCCTCACCGTCAGTGAACACCGTGTACAGCCCCCCGGGACGTGCCCCGCTGAGTTCCCCGAAGCTCACAGTGATTTCATCCTTGCCCGCCTTGATGACCGAAGAGTGTTCGCCCGTGAGCGAGTAACGAATCTTGTAGCTTATCCTCGACGTAGCATCAGCAATTGCTCCAGTCTCAAGCCCCGAAAAGTTGAACTTCTTGTCAATCAGGCTGTAGAACTCAACCGATCTCTCTGTGGATGAGGCCATTCCAGTTTCTGACAGGGACATTACGACTTCAGTAGTCTCGACGTTCACCACACGTATATCTATTGTTGCGCTCGCGTTGTACTTGTGGGTGCCTACGATGAGGATATTCACGTGAGAACCGGTAGTCTTGTAGTCAGTAACCGCACCGAGAAGCATATACTGACAGCCGATAATCTTGCCGATTTGTGCAGCATAAGTCGGCGAGAACATCGGAGACATTGAGTCGTGAAGCTCCTTCTCAACTTGTGTGATTTGGTCGCGCTCCAACACTTGTATTGTCTTGGAGTTGGTCAGCATTCGTGCAAGAACGTCCCCGATAGCTGCTGCCTTGTCCTCTGAAACGTCCTTAGTCCTGCTGACGAACTTCATTATTCCCAGACGGATTGGTGCAGCTTCCCCAGCCACAGCAAAGCACATAACACCCAGCAGCGCCAATAATAGTGCTCTCTTCATGATTATCACTCCCAACTATGAGCCTTGAGGGCAGCAACGTGTTTCATTACTGCGTCCCTCGTCGCTGCGGCCAAGATTCCGCCGGTCTCACGCTTGTACCCTCCGATGAAGAAGCCCTTGTACGCGGCAATAGTACCTTTGGCGACCTGTTTAGCCTGTCCGACTTGGTCAGACGCATAGACTACTGCACCCGTAGAAGTGTCAAGAATCCTAATGTCCAGCACAACGTAAGCAGTTTTCGCCTGAGCACCAGTGCCGATAATCGGGATTACGAAACCGTTGGCCTTCTCAGCATACTTGTAGAGGGTGATTGCTCCCGTCATAATGTACTGAACACCTTTGACCTTGCCGATTGCCGGAGCTGTTGACGGGTCCATGAACGGGGACTGCCCGCGCCGGATTTCCTCCGTAATGTAGTCGTACCTCTCACGCTCCATGAGGTCAAACACCCCTGCCTTGCTGAGTTCCGTAACCATCATATCCATCACGGCAGGTGCGGGAGCTTTTCCCTCCTCCGTCCTGTCCTCGAAGGCCCTGACCGTTACTCTAGGCTTGGCCTGCGATGACACCGCACAGAACAGCACAAGAATTACCGCCAAAAATTTACGCATGATTATTCCTCCTTAATACAGCTGCTTCATTCCCTCATTGACTGCGGACTCTATGCACTTCATGATTGCTTCGTACTCTGTGTAGCCGACTTCCTTGCTGACTGCGGTTTTGCCTCCGAGCTTCGTCCCGTTTGAAGTGAGGGCAATTATCGAGATGCTTGCGTTTGCTACATAGAGCTTGAACTCTGGGTCCTGCATTGGGCTTCCTGATTGGATTCTTGCCACAACAGTAGCTGCACAGCTGTAACTCGCGTTGAGCCTGAAAATTGCGTTGTAGTTGCCCTGCATTGCCAGCCGGACAGCCTGAGCCCTGACCGCAGCAGCACGGGCAGCCTTCATCTTCTTCTCGTCAACGACACGGTAGCCATGACTTGTCAGAGAGTCTATTATTCTGGTCTCCGTAAGTCTCACCTGCTGTTCGTCGTCTCCCTCAACGAGTATGGCAATATCTCCGCGCTTGGGCAGGACTGAATCATGTCCAGAGGCTACAGGAGTTGTTGTGCGTGAGGACTTCCGCCTTCTCTTGGCAGATTCCGCAGGGCCTTCACCGCTCGTCAGGATGAGACAGAGTATTAACGCTATGACAATAATTTTTCTGGTCATGATATTTCCTCCTTACCACCATATGGAGCCCTTCCAGCCCTTTATTGAACTGGCAGAAGCGTCGTCTATCCGTATGTCCATGCCCTTGAGGGTCTTGACGATCGCGTCGGAATCCTGAGAATCCCCGGGGTTCTTGCTGTAGGTTATGGTGATGTTCAGAGCTGGATTGCTGTAGGATATGCTGACTTTTCCGGCAGTGCCCGCGAGTTCCTGGAGGGCCTTCTCGATTTCGTGAGCGTCGCTGTCGTTCTTGACGTTGTCAATGTAGACGTTGATAACTACTTGAGCAGGAGGAGGAGGAGGAGGAACATTCCCCATTTGTGCGGTTACGGTCTGAGCTGTTACGCCCTTGATTTCCGCATAGTCAGATAGGAATGATGCCAGGTTCCGCGCTGTCTTGGCCGATACTACGTCGATTTCTACCGTGTCGTTCTCGTACATACGCTCAAAGATATTCCCTCCGTCCCCGGCGAACTCACGAAGACGCTCCTCGATAGTCTCCACGTCCTTGAACGATACTCCGGCGACTCTGACGTTGACGGTGATTAATGAGTCCGGGCCCGGTGAAGTTGAGGCCATCTTGTAGGCAATCTTGTAGATAATCTCCTCAGCAGCACGTGCGGCACCAGACTTGAAGATACCTCCCACGCCAGAATTCGGAGCTACCCAGTTACTGCCGCTGCCTCCGTGATATGTCGTTGAAGTTATCTGATAGGCCGTCTTGGTCAGGACTGCCTTGACCTGCACGGAACCGCCTATTTTGACCATCTTGATACCGAACCTTTGCGCTCTGGCCGTAACTCCTCCAGTGGCTCTGGCGACTACGATAATATCCGCTCTGAGGGTCTTAGCTGCTGCCGTGAGCATTGCCGGGTCATTGAAGGCCTTCTTAGGGTCAAGGGCTAAGAGTGTCTCCGCTTGTTCCTTGTCGACGATGAGATAGCCGGCTTTCTCGAACTGACGGAGTAACTCTGTCTCAACTGTGGAGATGAACGGAGCTTTTCCGCCTACTTGTTCGTCAACGAGGATCATTACTCGGGGGTTGCCGAGCATGGAAATCACTTCTGAGCCTAACACTCCGTCGAGGGATTTCGCGCTGACCGTGCAGGAGGCAGTGAGGGTAAGAGTATCTCCGCTGATGGTCTCGCTGGTAATCTTGAAGTTCTTGACGAGGGAGGGAGATTTGTCGGCGGCTTTGGACTTGACTTTTGCGGACAGGCCGGACACACAGGCTTCTGCGGCTTTGCTGACGGCATCACGGTAGGCCATGCGTCGTGCTTCATCGCGGGCGGTCTTGGTGTTGCCGCTGCGGATTACTGCGTGGCCTTGAGCGTCATCGATGAAGAAAGTATCCTTCTCTGTCCTGACGCTGGAGTAAGAAGGGGCGGCATTCAGGCAGAGCAAAGCCAGAAAGAGTACAAAAAGTTTTCTCTTCATGATATGAGTCATAACAGCTCCTTGTGAATAAAGATAGTTTGATGGAAATTGTAGCAAAATCACGGGCACAATGATTATAATTCATGAGGAGTAAAGTGCTCAATCCAGAATAATAATTTTAGCGGAGTAATGAATATGGAGAAATTGACGCGTGAGTTCTACGAGAGGGACGCTGAGTGTGTGGCTCATGACTTAATCGGGAAAATCTTAGTGCATGACTCAAACGAGGGGAGGACTTCGGGAATAATCACCGAGACTGAAGCCTACAAAGGGCCTGAGGACAAAGCCGCACATTCTTACGGAGGCCGCCGGACTTCAAGGACTGAGGCAATGTACCTCACTGGGGGCCACGCATATATCTACCTGATTTACGGCATGCACCACTGCTTCAACGTTACTGCAAACTTCGCGGGCAAACCCGAAGCCGTTCTAGTGAGGGGACTCGACCCCCTTGACGGTCTGGACCTCATGAAGTCCCGCAGAAAGACTCAGGACAGAAAAAATCTCTGCAATGGGCCGGGCAAACTCTGTGCGGCAATGGGAATAACAAGAGAGCTTTACGGAGCAGACTTGTGCGGCACGGAGCTATACATTCTGGACAGCGGCATTCATGCAGAGATTACGGCTTCACCGAGAATCAATATCGATTACGCTGAAGAATACAAGGACGTTTTGTGGAGGTTCAGCATCATATCAACCCGACGAGGAGACCCACAATAAACGTAGTCGGCCCCATAGTCAGGAACAATTGAGGAATGCTCACACCCCACGAGATTAGCACTCCCGCACCCAACGCAGCAACTGCCATGAAGATTGAGTCCGAGATGTTCGAACAGGCTATGACGCTCGACACTTTTTCTTCGGGGGCTCTGGTCTGCATCACGGCATAGAGGGGCACAATGTAGAGTCCTCCGCAGAACGCAATCACGAACAGGCACGCGGTAATCATGAAGTTCTCCGGCTTCGAGAAGAACTCCCACGCCCCAATAATCGGAGTTCCCGGAGCAACGGGAGGCCTGTCGCTCACCCACCACAGCAACACACTCGCAATCGCTATCCCATACGCCGCAGAGGGCACGAACTTAGCGGTAACTTTGCCCTTGAGGATTGAGTCGCAGAACATCGAGCCTATACCGATTCCGCACGAGAATATCGCCAAGAACGCCGTAGCCACGCTCTCGTCGGTGCCGAGAATCATTCGCGAATACGTCGGGAACTGCGCGAGAAACACCGAACCCACAAGCCAGAACCACGAAATCGCAAGCATTGACCCGAAAACTTTCCTCATCGGGACAATCTCTCGGAACATCTCTATTGTTCTCTGCACTACCTTGAAGGATACTTCACGCTTTGGGTCAATCGGCTTCGTCGGGGGAATGAACATACTGCTTAACCAGCCGGCAGCGGCAATGCTCACAGCGAGTCCCCCTACCCAATAGATTCCGTTCTCGCGCAAAATCATCAGACCTCCGGCAATCGTCCCTGTGAGAATCGCTAAGTACGTCCCCATCTGGATTAGTCCGTTGCCAGCGATTAATTCATCTTCCCGCAAGTGCTGAGGAAGTATGCTGTACTTTGCGGGCGAGAAGAACGCCGACTGCGCACCCATCAGGAACAACACAACCATCAACACCCAAACGTTACCGAGCCAGAACCCGAAGAACGCCCCAGACATCACTACGATTTCCGCGAACTTCACCCAACGCATGAGGTCGCTTCTGTCGTACTTGTCGGCCAAGTCGCTTGCTGTCGGTGCGAACACGAAGAACGGCAGGATAAATATTCCGGCGGCGGCATTGACGAGGATTCGCGGGTCAACTCCGGCAGCGTCCCCAATCCGGTAGGTTATGAGCATCATTAGCGCGCTCTTGAAGAAGTTATCGTTGAACGCCCCCAAAAACTGCGTCAGGAACAACGGCATAAACCTTCTCACAAACAGTAACTTAATCATCTACAGCTCCCTCTTCCACTTTGTGCCCTGCGGTGTGTCCTCTAAGACTATTCCCCGAGCCTTCAGTGAGTCGCGAATCTCGTCGGAACGCGCAAAGTTCTTGGCCTTGCGTGCTTCTGCCCTCTCCTGAATCAACCGCTCAATCTCTGCGGACTCGTCGTCGTGTTCTGTCTCCGCATCATCCGAACCGATTACACCGAGTATCGAGTCGTACTCAGTGAGGGCATTTTTCGCGAGGGTGAAGAACTCTGCGGGAAGGGATTCATTATCCTTAAGGCTCGTGTTAATCAGGTACACAACATCGAACAATATACCCATAGCGGCGGCTGTGTTGAAGTCGTCATTCATTGCCTCAGAGAATTTCTCGTGGAGGCCCGCTAATTCCTCCCTGAACTTGGCCAAGTCGAAGGCTGATGACTCATCACTGCGGGTTTTGGCTGCGAAGTCCAAATCACTCCGGCAGTTTCTGAGGCGGGTTACTCCGGCGGCGGCTTGTTCGAGGCTGTCAGTTGTGAAGTTTATCGGGCTCCTGTAGTGGGCACTAAGCATGAAGAATCTTAACGCTAAGGGCGGGTACTTCTCGAGGGCTGCTCTGGCTGTGAGGAAGTTACCCAAAGACTTAGACATTTTTTCGCTGTCGATGAGCAAGAATCCATTATGGAGCCAGTAATTCACAAAGGGCTTGCCGGAGTCGGACGCGGCTTCACTCTGAGCGGCTTCGTTCTCGTGGTGAGGGAACATGAGGTCAACCCCTCCCGAATGAATGTCTATGTTGTCCCCGAGATATTTCGACGACATAGCCGAGCACTCAATGTGCCAACCCGGCCGCCCCTTCCCCCAAGGACTCTCCCACGAGGGTTCCCCGGGCTTCTCCGCCTTCCAGAGCGCAAAGTCTAGAGGGTCCTTCTTCTTCTCCCCGGGCTCAACTCTTGCTCCTGCCTCGAGGTCCTCAAGATTCTGCTTGCACAGGCTCCCGTATTTCGGCCAGCTACGAATGTCGAAGTACACATCACCGTCAGACTCGTAGGCGTGTCCGTTAGCGATGATTCGCTCTATAGTGTGAATGATTTCGGGGATATGTTCCGTAGCTCTTGGAGCGAAATCCGGCCGGCGAATCCCGAGAGCGTCGGCGTCCTTGTTGTACTCAGCGATGAACTTTTCGGCGAGGTCCCTGACGGTGATTCCGTCCTTGCGGGCCCGGTGAATCATCTTGTCGTCAATGTCGGTGAAGTTCTGCACAAACGTAACGGAATAGCCTTCATGCTCAAGCCAGCGTCTGAGCACGTCAAACACGATGAAGGGTCTTGCGTTTCCTATGTGGAAGAAGTCATAGACCGTAGGGCCGCAGGAATAGAAGCTGACGTGTCCGGGTTTGAGTGGAGTGAAGGTTTCTTTTTTGCGGGTGAGGTCGTTGAATAGAACGAGGCTCAAAATATTCACAAATCCTTTCTGCCTGAAAAATTTTGCGAATATTTTACACTACACGTACAGATACAAATAATGCCGGGCTCTTACACCCGGCATTAGTCTTGGTGAATTAGTGTCTCTTCCTGCTTAAGATGAACAGTGCCGCGAACAGTCCCGCAAAGCCTGAACTTGTTACGCAGCCTCCGCCTCCACCGCCTCCGCTGGACGAGTTGCTGTTTTCCTGCTCTTGTGGATCGTTGCCGCCGGGATTCTCTTCACCGGGATTATTCTCGCCGGGCTTCTCTTCACCGGGATTGTTGCCGCCGGGATTATTTCCTCCCTCAGCAGAGAATATCTTTATGCTCGCAGCGCATGACCTGTTCTTACCCTCACTGACTAACCGCTTGCCGTCCTCCCAGTCAGCCGACACAGGTTTTGTGTCGTTCAGCGCAAAATAGCTCTTGCATGCAACAGTTATTACTCCAGCCGCAACTACTCCGCCGTCAACATTATTGTTGAAGCCCGTATCCTCCACAGCCGTAACGTAAGCATACCTTGACGAAGATGGAGTCAGCTTCACGATGACGGAGAAATATTGATCTTTCTCAATCTCCACAGGAGACGCAAGGGAGATTGTGTGATAGCCGGCATATGGAATCTTTCCGCTTGCTATGACGTTTTCGGGTGAGCCGGGATTCACAGGGTAAGACGTGCCGAGAGTGTTAATGTATATTTCATACCCTACATTATTGTCTATTGTCTGGAATGATACTTCATTGAGGCTTTCATTCTTGTCGGCTTTGAAGATACTTGCTGACCACCTGTGAGGAATGGAGTCTACTGCGGCTATTGAGCTGTTCCCGTATGCTGAATTGACCTTGCTGCTTGCTGCGATGAATACTGCACTGCTGCCTATATTCTGCGCATATGACATCCAGAAGTAGCCGTTGTCTCCCCATGAATCTCCCCACGAGTTTTTCACGAGCCATGCGCCATTTGTGCCGGGATTAGTCCCGAAGTTCGAGGCTGAATAATCGTCGTTCCACCCGACAATCATTACGGCATGTCCCCAGCCTTTTGCAGAAGGGAAGTAGTACGAGCTGCCGGAATATCCTTCGCTGTTGTTGTCGTATGCGATGCTGACTGCTCCATACTTGTAGACGAGGCGTTTGATCTCGTCCCTGTTTGCCTCTGTAACTGCATTAAGCTCGTAGGCTTCGGCGAGACGTATCGGGTGCTGGTAGTTTTCTGGGAGTTTGCCCGCTGTAAGTTCTTCAACCTGACTGATATTGTCGTAGGGGATATCTGATTCTGAGGCAGTGCTCGCGCGCGCCAAGAATGCCACAGCTTTTGCGTATGTTCCGCCGACCATAAGCGGGCTCTTGCTCTCGTCATAATTTACGGCGTACTTTGGGCGAGGATCTTTGTAGACGTACCATGCCATATGGAGTTCTGCGAGGTCGGGTGCAGAGCTGCCGAGCCCTTGAGCGTTATAGCTCGTCTCGAGTGCTCCGAGTGATGCGAACGTCCAGCAAGTTCCGTAAGTTCCCTGATCCTTCACTGCGGGCAGAACGTTTGAGCTTCTGGGGTCATACTGTGCGGGAAGCTCTATGACATCCTCAACTTCCGGCGGGTTTGCGGATAGATGTTCCATGTTGCGGGCTTCAGGGGTCATTCCTTGAAAGTTCTCATCAGTGGTGTACGCGTCAGGATTCTCTACATAACGCTGATACTCTTCCGAGTACTGGGCAAAATCAGCAGGCACAGGATCCCATTCGCAGATAAAGCCGAGCTTCATATTTCCTGTACTTGCAACCCAAAGCTGATAGTTAAATGAAGTACGCAGATAATTCCATGTGTCAGCAATCCTCAATAAAACCATCGGCTTGTAGGAAAATTCCTCGTCAGTAACCCATTTCCATTGATCATCATAATGACCGCCGAGCCAGTAAAGTGTTTGGGGTTCTCCTGCAAGCCAGGCAAGATCGATTAACTCTGCTACTAATTTATTCTCTTCCTCGCTGGTGATAGTTACGAGATGGCCGCCAAGAGATTCGCAGTAGTCTTTTGCTTCCTGCCAAGTCATGGCCTCTGCTGGTGAAAAAACTCTGTAGACGTGGTTGTTAAGGCTGAGACTTGC
>JAFPZI010000078.1 GCA_017417365.1 Synergistaceae bacterium | reverse complement strand
CCCATCATTGACGAAAGTACTCGTTGACGATTTGGAGCAGGCGTAAGGGCAAAAATATACCGGGCTGGAGATTGTGTGCTCTGGCCCGGCTTTGTTATTCACTTGAAAAGTTTGTTGATGAGGGCGAGAACTATACAGCCTCCCAAAATCGTAGGAAGCCCAAGACTTAACACAGGTACATTCCGCCATAAATTTATGAGGTCAATAAAGAAGTGGCCATTGAAGAAGCTCATTCCTTCAAAAATGTGTATTACTTCTGCATCTCCATAATGTGCAAGGTAGATTAAGGACAATAATATATCGCCTACACATGAGAGGGCATTTGACAGCACTATTAACGATCCGCTTTCATCGCGCCATATTTTATTACGGCATACCCAGAGTCTTTTTCCGAACAGCACATAAGTGATTCCATTTGCGGCAAGGACTACGAGTACTTCTGCTGTGAATCTCCATGAAGAGTTACGGAGCCAAAATCCTAACAGACACACCAGAATGATTACACCTGCTGTGAAACAAACATACAGCCAGCCGCGTTGTTCCCTAGTCAAGTTTTTGGGCTTCATCGTCATTGCCTCCTTCGTTATTCTCACTGCCGCTCTCAGCGAACTGATTAGCAGCCAACCAGCCTACTGCCTCAGTGATACTTGCCGCTGTTGTGGCGTTAATTACGTTGCCGAAGCCCGGAATCCAGCCTATTAAGAACTGCGAGATTGTTCGTCCTCCAACTGATGAAGCAAGACCGGCTAGTATTGATGCTGCTGTCGTCTTGGTGATCGTCTGTCCGAAGACTGCACCAAGACTGATAATCATTCCCACCTGAATAGCTGTGATAGGGACTGTATCAGAACCTGGCAGCTGTGCGAGACCTCCGCCTATTGCAGCGGCTGCTACAGAGGCCGTGTGAATTATTGTGTGGCATTTGGTTTTCTCATCATTCGTCATTGATTATGGCCGCCTCCTGAATTTTTAGGTAAGCAGAATTATACAATGGGGGGGGGGGGCATACAATCAATAGGCAATTTTCGTGATGTGTATGAACGGATTCGCTGAAGGGATATGCTGTGAAAGAGTAAGGCCGGTGCTGTGAGGGAATCAGTCCGGCGTGTTCTGAGTCTCGAGGGCCTTTTTGCGGGCACGTTCTGCTTCAACTCTGCGGTTGTGTTCCCTCATAGCGTCAATTATGGGTTTTCCGCGCACAAAACGTGAAAAATCCGTTATTCTTGGGATGTCCGAGTAGTCTATATCTTCGTCGCGCATCTCCATTAGCCTGAGTAAACGTGCTTTCATTTCCTCGCGCTCTTCCGGAGTTTTGGCGAGCGCAAGATAATCACTAATATCCATCAAGATAACGCTGTATCTCCTTTCTTTCTGCTTTTCTGGCTGATATTATCCTGATTATATCATCATTATCGCTTGTTGTTCGCTCAACATAGACCACAAATAAATAAGGCCCTTTCATTAAACCTATAGCATCCCAGCGTTCTTCACCTGTATACTCATCGACAGAATTAAACTCAAGGAGTACATCATTATCCATGAATACAGTCGCAGCCACAGTAAAATCAATATCGTGCTTGCGGATATTTATTCTCTCCTTCTCGTCGTCCCAAGTGAAGAGCACATCACCAAGTCTCAGCTTTATTTCCTCGTGTTCAACTTGTTTCATTCCGCACCTCCAGACGAATAATAGCACAGCATGATATATTACTCACACAAAATCTTAACGGAACAGGTGATAATTATGGACAGCAAATTTCTGCCTCCTCAAGAAATCGCCTCCTTCACCGTCAATATTGGCGTGAAGAAAGCGAACCTCTCCATCGTCAATCAATTCGTTCTGGGAGTTATGGCCGGAGCGTTCATAGCCTTCGGTGCACAGGCCTCGAACATGGCTGCACACTCCTGCGCTGACCCTGTAGTAGGCAAACTTCTCGGAGGGTTAATCTTTCCTGCGGGGTTGATGCTGGTGATAATGGCTGGGGGTGAACTCTTCACGGGAAATTGCTTGATGGTCGTCTCACTTGCTGAACGGAAAATCTCGCTGGTTCAGTTATTGCGTTCGTGGGTAGTCGTGTATCTCGGGAACTTGGCCGGAGGGGTTCTTGCGGCGTTGTTGGTTTGGTGGTCTGGGCAGCTGAATTTTTCGGGAGGACTTCTCGGAGGGTTCACGGTGAAGGCAGCTGCGGGGAAGATTGCGCTCACGTTCACTCAGGCTTTCGTGCTTGGGGTGCTGTGCAACTGGCTTGTGTGTCTTGCTGTGTGGATGTCGTTCGGTGCTAAGGACGGGGTCAGCAAGGCAGTGTGCGTGTTCTTCCCTGTGTGGGTGTTCGTGGCTTCGGGGTTTGAGCACAGCGTGGCGAACATGTTCTATATTCCTGCGGGACTGCTGGCAAAGTGTGAAGGTCTCTACGTCAGCAAGGCTATAGAGCTGGGAGTCTCACATGGGGCGATAGATTCGCTCTCGTGGGGCGCGATGTTTGTGCGTAACCTTCTGCCCGTAACGCTCGGGAACATTCTCGGGGGAGCGGGGTTAGTCGGGTGCGTGTATTGGTTCACGTACCTTAAGGGGAGGCAGTCATGACATTCACACCGACAGGCCGTGAGGTCAGAGAGGCTATAGACTTCTCGTGTGGCGCAATGTTCGTGCGTAACCTTCTGTCAGTAACACTCGGGAACATTAGGGGAGGCAGTAAATCATGAGCACAACATTCACACCGACAGGCCGTGAAGTCAGCGAGTCCTCACTCTCTGAACGCGTCATGAAGATCCGCGAGGTCAGGGACTTCCGCCTAGAACAGACAGGCAGAAACACCTACAGGATTCAGGTCCTGCCCGAGAAAAATTCGGACCTCAGGGGGCTTAAGGGTTCAGTTCTCGACGCTCTCGTGGACATCTACGGCATGAAAGCTAACTACGATATAGATATTATTCTCGAGGATGAAGAACTATTGCCGGAGGATTCCGAACGTGCCAGAAATCATTACTCTAGCTCACTTCCTGAAGATAGGCCTTGATGACCCAGAAGGCGTTATCAGCGAGTTCAAGCCCCTTAAGGGTGTTACTGACCGCCCACGCAGATACCGTGTTCGACTACCCTGAAGCCGTCAGCAGAATTAGCTTTGACGGTCAACGCTTCTTCAGCACCAACACCTACGCAGGAATCGGTGCCGATGACCGTGCGGGCTGTGCTATAGTCTGGCTGCTGAAGGACTCCGGCCACTCACTGCTCATCACTAACGGCGAAGAATACGGCTGCCGGTCTGCCTGCAGGATTCGTGAAGAGTTCCCGGACCTTTTCGCCGAACTCAACGAACACAGCAACAACCGACATCGTAGAACTCTGCAGGAAAATCTGCGGGGCAAATCTCAGCGTCGGTTACTACAACGAACACTCTCCGAATGAATATCTAGAGTGGCAGAACACGCTAAATTCTGCGCGGAAAATGTTACACGGCAAGCAGAAAAGATACCCTCTCTCCTAATTCCGAATAGTGCGAAAATTTACCTCCTTGTGTGATAATTATTGCATGAGGAGGTAATAATATGGACACAAGAAATTTGTTCGGGCTCTCACAGCTTGAGAACTTCAGGAGCTCTCTTGATGAACGTTCCCGCAGTTCCCTCGCTGAGGCCGTAACTCGCATAATAGACGCTAAGAAGCACGGCGGCCGTGTGATGGTCGTTACTGGTTCCGGGCCGAACATCCACGAGGGAGTTACCACGCTGATTGCTGAACTTATCCGGGTTGGTCTCGTTGATGCCGTGTCGACGAGCTCTGCCGTAATTTCCCACGAGATGGCCGGGTCTCTTGATAGAGTTTTCCGGGTTGACGCTCAGGCTTTGGGAATGGACTTGGCCAAGATGCCCAGAGGGGACGTGTTCGAGTTCACGTGCATGACTGATGACGAGATTTCTGCACTGAAGCGAGAAATGCCGCTGGATGAGGAATTGCTCGCACGCGGAGAAAGCCTCCCTCACCAGAACGAGATAATCAAGGCCGCAGGGAACATGGCCTACCCTATGGGCTTAAGGACTGAGAGGCTCGCTCATAAGGTCTTGGCCCTCGCGAGAATGTACGGACTGCCCTTCGAGACGGTTGCGGGCTGGGGGTGCGATGAACACACGATGCTCGGTGCTGCAGCGAAAAGGGGAGTGCCTGTGCTGGTAACGATTCCTCAGTTGGTCGGCGGCGGTGCTGTGGGAATGTCGATAGGGGACTCTATTCCCGTGTCCGAGCGCTCTATGAGAATCTCCCGAATGCTCGCGTCTTGTGATGTGATTATCGAGTCGGCTGTTGCACTCACTCAGGAGATTCACGACGGGCCTTTTGAGTGCTACACAGGGCACGGAATTTGGGCGTGGTGGTCCGGGCAGAACACGTACAACTTGAGGGATAAGACTTTGATTCGCATTGACCTCGACGAGAATTTACGCAGGGCAGTAGAACTCAATGCTAAGGTTCAGGAGGCGATAGACAAGGGATTACCCAAGACTAAGGCCGCGAAGATTCCGTTCCGTATGGAGATGAGCGCGTTTGCCCGCCATGAAGGGAGCGTTCCTGTTGTTGGGGATATTGGGAAAGTCTGGCCGGTGATTGCCCACGACGTAGCTGAAGGTTTGGGGGTTGAGCTTGAGTTCTTGTCGGCCTCGCAGGACACGCCGGAGGGTAGTGCTATGCGTGAATGGATTGTGGAGAACGTGAGGCCCCTTGACCGTGAGAAGATGATTGCTCACACTAAGGAGTACTCTATCTAGAGGCTAAGCCCCCCTGAGGTTTTGAGGGGGGTAAACTTTATTAATACGCTCCCTTTTTCGACAGGACAAGAGGCAACGGACGAGGCCCGCAAGACTCATTTCTCCCTTGAAAACTTGCTCACCCTGCCGCAAAACAGAGAGAGCAGAATTTTCGTCGTTATCGGCCCCTCTTGGCCAGCTTCAGGAAAATTATTCCGCATATGATTACTGGAATAACTGACGGGTTTATCCCGTTGCTGCACCCACCGAGAAGAATGGCTATGATAATCTTCGCCAGATATACGCTGAACGGTGTACCCGCCTGCAAGAATCCCGCAATGATGAAACTCTTCACGCTGAACAAATCATCGAGGTTCCCGCCGGAAAGTTCAAACACGCTCAGCATTCCGTACACAGGCCCGAATGCTCCCCTGACATCGCCGGAAGCCAACCCGTTTTCTGCTTCGTCCCCGTCCCTCATCTTGTAGACTCGTATCTGGCTTATGTCCTGACTCTTAACGAGTTCCCAAACGTCATCAGACAATGTTACAGGATACGGATTAACGTACCAGCCGTCAGAATCTACGCTCACAGTGAAAAGGTCGGCTATAATGCTGAACCCGTCGGCCGTAACGTAATCCCTCATTGTCTCCGTAGCCTCACGGGGAGCACCGATATTTGCCCTCGTAAGGTACTTGAGCTTCTCCACAGGGATTCCCAGATTGTCGGCGATCCTCTGCGCCACGTCAGGGTCAAGCCGTGCCAGCGGGTCCGCCTCCTCAACGTAACGCCCGCGAATCACCGTCAGAAGGCCGGAGTTCGTCGTGGTGAGCGAGATTGCGGCGTATACTTTTCTGCCCGCAGGGACACCGTCAGTCCGCCTGAGATTCTCGTCGAACATCATGTGCGTCGTCATGGCCTCGACTGTCCCGTCCTGGTAGTCCGAAATCCTCGCGTCCTTGCTCACGTTGAACCCCAGCACAGAGATCAATTCCCCAGTGTTCACGTCATTGCTGAACGTACACATCAGCACATAGACATCACCGCTTGTCCAGTTATCCGCAATGGGCAGGGGAGCTATTGCGTACTGTCCTTCACGGGCCACGTTGTAGAAGTCCACAGGCCTTACGTCCCAGCTGCCGGGCAGAGCGACTTCGGAGAACGGGTGCACCCTGTCCGCAGTCATACCGTTACCCCACGCTTTGGCTATGGTCTCCGCAAGTTCTGGTGTCAGCGCGAAATTCGTCGTGCATTTGCCCTGAAGCGTGTAGACCTCGTAATCAACGGGCAGGGTGTAATCAGAAGGCCTCACTTCAGCACACAAGCACGAGGCCGGAAGAACCGCGCATATTGTGCACAGGGCAGCGAGCCTATTTTTCCGTCCCAGCCTGAGAATTATTCCCGCACACACTATCACCCAGCACAGACCAACGCCGGAATCACATCCCCCACCGCTGCCGGAACTGCTCACCGGTGAGGACGGCGAACCCGAATTTCCCGAGCTCACGGCCAAGTACAGGCTGTAAGTGCCTCCCGCAGAAATCTCTCCGGCCATCAGGAAATCCATGCTGCTGAACGTCTCCAGTATTTCGCCGGACATCGTGAGGGCCTCCCAGAGTGATTGTGTCCCCGAAGGATTCACCACGCAGAACATGTACGCACTGCGCTTGCGGTTAATCAGCATGTCGTAGAGCTGGTCGGACATCACTACCCTGAAGACGTAGCTGCCTCCTGCGCTGACCGTCAGAGTCCCGAGCTTGCCGACAATCTCCATGCCCTGAGCGTTCACGTTGCCGGTAACTGACTGTGAGGGCTCCTGTGCCTCCGAAATCTGTGAAGCGTCCAGGAATTTCACGTCTTCGGGGGCGACTTGCAGGACTTGTGCGACTTTTTCGAGCAGTTCAGAATCAGGCGTGAAGGCATTGATTACCCCTGAAGGAAGGCCGGTGTACTGAGTAACTACACCCCGTCCCGTCCGTCCTGATGATAATCTCAGAGCCAGATAGACGCGTTTGTTCACCGGTACGTAGTCGATTACGTTATAGTTCTCGTCCATGAAGATATATTGCATTTTCTGGGCACTGTTATTGCTGAGGTTGTAGACGGCTATTTTGTCTCCGGGGTTGATATTTTCCCCAAAGACGCACTGAATCACGTACACCCCTCCAGAATTTGCCCGGACTTCAGGGAGTGAGAACAGGAATTTTTCCCCGAGCCTGCCGAGTATTTCCGTCTCTGTGTCGTTTGGGCTCCATGACTTGAGGGTAACTATTTCGTTGAGGGTGTGAATGTCCTGCGTGCCTGTGCTTGGGAAATTGTTCATGACTGCAGCGATAAGGCGCGGAGTTAGAGTCAGATTAGTGGTCCATGAGGCCGACTCGTAGTGAGGATAAGTTACCGCTTCCGGCACTTCCGGGTTCTCAGGTTCAGGCTTGACATCTTCGCTCTCGTTGTCGTCGTGTTCCTCCGGCAGTGAACGCCTCTCAGAAACAATATCGCTGAGTGTTGTGTACTGCACGCTGCTCTGCACAATGTTTCCGTTTTCGTCTGCCTCTATGGAGATCTCCTCGACGGGAACTTCTGCGACCGTGTTTTGGTTGTCCGATCCGGCAGTCGTAAAAGCATCGTCGCCGGTATTCTCTTCTGTTCTGGCTTGGATACCTGTTGGTGCCTCGATTGTCTCGGTTTTGGGAATGTACACGAAACTTCTCGTGGGGACCCCCATAGTAACGGACATAGTGCGCGCTACCCTGTCTGCCGAAGCGTTGCCGGTGTAGCCCGTGTCGTAGCCGTAGACTATGTGGTGCGGGCTTGAAGCGAAATATGCCGTGCCCTCCGAAGGGCTGAACGAAGAAGGTATCTCTGCTCCGTCCCTGTTGTAGGCCTTGACGCTGGTTACTCTGGCAAAAGTGTCGCCGGTGTACTCCCGCATGTCCGTCTGGAACGGGTAATCAAGGTTCCCGGAGGAAGTGATGTAGAGGGCCTGTATTCTGCTGTTGCCGTCGCAGGCTAGGGCATCGAGGCTGGTGTTGCGGCTGAGGTCGAGAGTGGTGAAGTCGTTGTAGGAGCAGTCGAGGCTGATTAGTGCGGTGTTGCGGGAGAGGTCGATTCTCCGCAGGGTAGTGTTCGAGCAGTAGAGTTCGAGCAGTAAGGGATTGTTGCTGGTGTCGAGGACAGCAAGATAGTTACCTGAGCAGTCGAGTGCGGAAAGTGCCGGGTTAGCGGTGAGGTCCAGAGCAGAAAGCTGGTTGCTGTTACAGTTCAGTATGAGCAGTTCAGGATTGCTTCTGAGGTTGAGGGTGTCTATCTGGTTGTTTTCGCACCATAGCCCCGTGAGCTTTGGGTTCATGCTGAGGTCCAGAGCCTTAATGCGGTTGCCTGAACAGCTGAGCTCGGAAAGTTCGGGATTGTGTGTGGTGTCAATGTGGTCGAACTGATTGCTGCTGATGTCGAGTGCGGAAAGTGCCGGGTTGCCGGTGAGATTGATTGACGCTAACGAATTATTTCTGACCCACAGTCCCGTCAGAAGAGTATTGTTGCTGAGGTCCAGGTCAGTTAGTCCGCTCCCCTCGCAGGATAATCCTGTAAGGACTCTGTTATTGCTGAGGTCGAGTACCTCAAGGTGTAGGCCTGAGCATTCCAGAACGTCAAGAGAAATATTCTTGCTCAGGTTCAGTTCGGTCAAGGGGTTGAATCCGCAGTAGAGCGTGGTAATTTTTGTGTTGCTGGTAATGTCGAGTACGTCAATGTTGTTGTGATTGCACGCCAGATCATCGAGTTCTGTATTGTTCGAGACATCGAGGGCGGATAGGTCGTTGCTGTAGCAGATTAATAGCTTGAGGAAGGCGTTCTTGCGGACGTCGAGGGTCCTTATGCTGTTGCTGTAGCACCATAACTCTATGAGAGCGGTGTTGCTGCTGACGTTAAGTTCAGAGAGGCCGGCTTTAGAGCAGTAAAGGTATTCCAGCTTCGGATTGCGGCTCAGGTCGAGGGTACCAATAGCATTATCTCCGCACCACAGGGTCTGCAGAGAAGGATTCTGGCTGAGGTCTAACTCCGTGAGCTGATTGACGTTGCACTGAAGGTCGGTAAGTGCCGGGTTGTGAGTAACGTCGAGGGCAGATATATTGTTCCTGTAGCAATATAGACTTGTCAAAGCTGTATTGTTCCCAACATTGAGTGAAGTTATATTATTCTCTGAGCAGTAGAGAGTCCTCAAGGCCGTATTGCTGTCAACGTTGAGGTGTGAAAGGAAGTTCAGAGAACAATTAAGGAATGTCAGACGAGTATTCTTGCTCACGTCAAGTTCCCTGATATAGTCGTTGTAGCAGTTGAACTCCAAGAGATAAATATTATTGCTGAGGTCAATATTGCTGATATTGGTATTTCCGCAGTAAAGCTCTAACAGGTAGCGGCAGTTTCTGACGTCGAGCGCATCGAGGATGTTATCGTGGCAGTACAGATAAAGCAGCTTCTCATTGTGAGTAACGTCGAGGGTATCGAGTATGTTATCGTAGCAGGAGAGATAAAACAGGTTCCCGCAGTTGCTGACGTTGAGGGTTAAGAGGTAATTATCGTAGCAGTAAAGTCTCTCGAGTTTCGTGTTGTGCGTCAAGTCAAGATTCATCAGCTTGTTTCTGTAGCAGTCGAGGAGGACGAGCTCCGTGTTTGCGCTCACGTCAAGTACATTAAGTTCATTATAGTCGCAAAACAGCTGGGTCAGGAGTTTATTTGCGGAGACATTGAGTGAGGTTATGTTATTCCCTGAGCAGTAGAACCTATCGAGCGACAGATTTTGGGACACATCAATTTCGCTGAGAATGTTATATGCGCAGTTCAGGAAGGTTAGGCGGGTGTTTCTGCTTACGTCAAGTTCACTGATATAGTCGTTGTAGCAGTTGAACTCCAAGAGTTTTGTGTTGTTTGTGAGGTTAATGGAGCGGATATAGTTACCTCCGCAATAAATTTCCGTGAGTTCCGGATTTTGGCTGACATTGAGCTCGGAGAGATTATTATCCCAGCATTGCAGGATAGAGAGGTCCGGGCACATGCTGATGTTGAGGTCAGGTATGTAGTTAGTACTGCACCTGAGCTCCTGAAGTTTGGTGCACATGCTCACGTCAAGGGCGCGCAGGTTGTTATCCGAGCAGTTGAGGATCTCTAGCAGGGTGTTATTCTGGAGGTTGAGCTCCTCGAGGTAGTTGTTGTAGCAGAACAGACGGGTAAGTTCCGCGTTATGGCTCACGTCAAGGGTCCTAAGCCGGTTATTGCTGCAAGAAAAGTTATAGAGTTTGGTGCACATGCTCACGTCAATATTCTCAAGCCGGTTTGTATGGACTGCCAGAACTTCGAGGTTAGTGCAGTTAGTGATGTCAAGCCTCGTTATATCATTGCTGTAGCAGGATAAAAGCGTAAGTTCTGTGTTGCTGCTCAGGTTGAGTTCGCTTATTCGGCATCTGTAGCAGTATAACTTTGTCAGCTTGGTATTCGCGCTCAGGTTGCTAAGTGATGTAAGATTTGGATTCTCATGGCAGGATAATTCCAGAAGTTCAGTGTTGCTGCTCACGTCGAGTTCATGGAGGTCATTGCTCCCGCATTCCAAATCCTGAAGGAAGGGCATATTGCTGACGGTGAGTGTCTGAAGGTCATTCCCAGATAGGTAGAGGACTTCAAGGTCGTTGTTGCGGCTCAGGTCAATAGTCTTGAGGTTGGCATTGTAGCATGAAAGCGTGGTAAGCAGAGTATTGGTCGTAACGTCGAGTTCAGACAGGGGATTATCTCCGCACCAGAGGGTCTGCAGAGAAGGGTTCTGGCTGAGGTCTAACTCTGTGAGCTGATTGAAGTTGCACTGAAGGTCCGTAAGTGCCGTGTTGTGAGTAACGTCTAGGGCAGATAGTTT